>NZ_KB849160.1:0-5922 GCF_000367905.1 Acinetobacter sp. CIP A162
CAAGAGAATTTGTGTGCTTATACAAGAGAATTTGTGTGCTTATACAAGAGAATTTGTGTGCTTATTGAGATTGAAACCCTCTGATACCAATGCTTTCATAGGGTCTAAAAGCATTTAAAAGCTTTAAAAATAATTAAAAGCCTTTTGGCAGGGGAGTGGAACTGCCCTAGGTACTCGCTAAAGCTCGTACTCTATTGAAGCTCGTTCCTCGCTTCGAGGGGCAGTTTTTAATTAATACTGTTTGTGATATTCAAAAGTAAAAGCATTGATAATGTATTCGCTTCGCTCATATTTTTTGAAAAGCAAAAGCTCCAAAGTTCGCACCCATTCGGGATGCTCTGTACCTACCGTTTAAAATCGAAAGTGAGCTTGTAATCAGAGAAAAGGCGAGCGTGAAATTTTGATGATGCTCAATCGCTCGTAGACACTCGCTCGGTTCTTATTATCTAGGTTTTAATTATTTAATGGAGCTAATCAAAGTTGTGAAACATTGATCAAAGAATAGGCGTGGAACGTTAAAAATCATAAAAAAAGCCCACCTTGGGGAAGATGAGCTATCAACTAGAAACTACAGCATTGATTTCTAAAGATAATTATAACGCATTTCGTATAAGGTGTATTATGTTAATTTTAGGGAAATTTAAGAATCTCTATGCAATGGTTTATTCAATATTCTTTGATTTCTTATCTTTTAGGTTAATCAGAAATAGCCAATAACATAAGCCAGGAAATAGAGCCATAAAGATAGTCCATGTATCTGTATACATCTTCCACCACTCTTTCGAAATTTCTCCTGTGTGACTCCATCCAAAAAGAATAAAAAATGGAGTAGCAATAATTATAGAGGCAATACAGATAGTTAATAAATTAAGACTGTTATAACGATTTAAAAGAATTGAGAATATGAAGCTGAAAGGTACAGTCAAAATACAATAAGCCAAGTAGACAAGACCGTGCCCTACAAGAACCACTAAAATCGAGTATAGGCTGTATTCCTGATTCATTACGATAAACAGGACTGCTGTGAAAAAAAGTAGTGGTAAAGGAGAAAGTAAGAGAGCTTTTACTATTTTTTCATTTGAGTATTTCACTAATTTAATTCTCTTATCTACTCAATAAATAATAATACTATAACGATTTTATTGGAGGTTTTTTGATTCTATTTAACATAATGGCTGTTATACGAAATTTAGATGTTAGAACCCATTTAAATTAATGCGTTATTGAATAAGTAACACCCTCTAAGTAGAATTTTAGAAGTTGTAAATCTAGGAAAAAGGCTAAACATGCCCTTGATTGAGTATTACGGTCTGCTATTTGAATGGCACGATAAAAAAATGGAAATAGTCTATCGAGGGCGTGAAATTACTTTTGAAGAAGTATGTAGCGTTTTTCTTGATCCAGAGCTGATATCCTTTGACGATCTTGGTCATTACGATGAGCAACGGCTAATATCAATCGGTCTAAGCAATCGTGGTAGACTACTAACAGTGGTTTGGGTTGAACGTGGTGATGTTGCAAGAATCATTACTGCTTTTGAGCCATCGCACAATCAAAAGCGGAGGTATAACCATGCAAAATGAATTAGAACGCTATAAAAATTTTGACCCTACCAATGCGCCAGTAGTAAAACCAAAATTTGTGAAAAAATTACAAGAACGCCATGCGATTGCTCAAGCAAAAGCTTTTGATGCAGATGTTGTAACTTGGCTAAGTTCTCAAGATAATGAAACAAAACAGCATATTAACGAGATGGTTCGCCATATCATGGCATTGAAACGTGTTTAATTAAAATTTAGCTCGATGCTTTGAAATGTGGCTTTAGCCATGTTTCAAAGTCGAGCCACTTTGCGTGCACCGGTATAAATTGAAAAATGAAAGAAACCAAGCAAAGTACTGTCCTATCTCATAATTTGGTTAAGTATGAAAATATACAATCTATTCCATAGTTTTTTCGTCATCTCTGTGCTTACTGGCTGTATAGCAAAGCCTGCCTTAGTTTCTGATGCTATAGAACCTGTAAAACCTGTAATTTTTATTAAGCAAAGTCCTGAAACAAAGATTTATATGCTCTCAATGACAGGTGGAAAATTACATTTAGATCGACATGGTTGTATTCGTCTAAACAGTGATACTGATCCTTTTATTATTTGGGCTAATAGCAGTGAATTAGAATATACAAATGATGGTAGGATCAGTATTACCAATAAATTTAATAACCATAAAGTTTTTATAGGCGATGAAATCAGACTTGGTGGAGGTATGTACCCAACAAAACTCCAATCTATCCCAGATGTTTGTACCAAGCACGGTTATTGGCTTGCAGCTCCGCTTTAACAAGCATTATTTAGGATCAATCACACAATAATCTTTGTTTGGCCCGTGACAGTCATTTTTCATGATCCGGACACAAGATTTACCATTGCAATTTCTAATATCTAGATTATATCTTTGCTCTAGCCAAGCTGCTTCTGCACGACGTTCTTTAATCTCGTCAAAACTTGGAATGAATAAAAATATGAAAGATAGGAAAACCAACACCAGACTAAGGAAAATTGCACATAATAGGGCAATGAATCTGTAGTTCAGTTTATCGGTAGCTTTGTCTAATTCATGAATACGGCCTTGAAGGGTGCGTGTAGCTTCCTGATTCGCGTTATTTAGGGTCTTTTTACTCTGTTCTAGCACTCCACTAGCTACTTTGCTATAAAACGTCTCTAATCGCTTGTTATCGTCTGCTATGGCTTCTCTGTATTCCTTCATAGATGCCAATAAAATATATAATTGATCATTTACATCTAAATCATCGTTTTGGTTGCTCATAATGACATTCCGCCCTGATCTAAGTCTTGTGATGCCTTACGGGTAGCTCGCTCGGCTTGTTGATGTTCTAGTTTTTGCTGTCGTTGTATTTCGGCTTGGTGTTCCAGTTCTAGGCGTTTGCTTTCTTGGTTCTTCTGCCATTGTTCAAAACCTTGATCAACACGGTTTAAACCTCGCTGTAAAACGCTCTCTTTCTGCTGTTTTTCTTGGTGAAGCTGTTGGGTATTTTGTTGTTTGACGTTGTCATTAAAACGGCTGATTTCAGTGTCTATGCCTTGTCTGCGTAATTGGGTGACTTTGCTGCCTTCGTGGATGGTTGCTTGTAGTCCATTATTTTGATCGGCATAGCTGCGGTGGTCTATTTTTTCTCGGTAGCCTGCACGTTCCAATGCCTTGTTGGCTAAGTTTGCCCATGTTTCTCGAATTTGCTTAATATCTTCTTGGGTTGTACCCATACCAAGGCTTTTTCGTTTGGCGTTGCTGAGTTCAATATCGGTTTTGGTGGTCAGGGTGAGTTTATTATCTGTGTCCAGTTCTGCCTTTCGGGTGGTGAGCATGATATGGGCGTGGTGGTTTTTATCATTACCGCCTTTGCTGGGTTCATGGATGGCTAAATCTGCGATCACGTCATAGCGATCAACTAAGGACCTGGCAAAGTCTTTTGCCAAGTCCTTACGTTGATCAGCGTCTAATTCATCAGGTAGGGCAATGACCCATTCTCTAGCGGTTCGGGCATCTTTGCGGTTTTCGGTTTTTTCTGCCAAATTCCAAAGCTCAGCACGGTCAATTTCAATATCTAAATTAGACAGAATTTCAGAATGGGCGACACCATCTTTTCTCGTAAAGTCATGGGTCAGTCCTGTGCGTTCATCTTCTAATTTTTCCCCTGCACGATATGCAGATGATGCAACCGCAGTTCGTCCCGAACTTCGGTTAACCGTTTTAGTGGAACAATGATAAATTGCCATGCAGTCACCTTGGGGTGCTTTTGCTTTTGGGGTTAAGGGGTATCCCCTTACGCAAACTTTGACTTGGATGAAATCCAAGTCGTAAGTGCGCATTTCATGAAAAACACGATAGCATATTAACCGCTTGAATTTCAATTCATAGGTTCTTATGCTTGAGTGGTTTTCCTATATCCCGAAATGAACCGTTATGACCAAATCAGCCGAAAATATCGAAAAGAAAATTGAAGCTCAGTTAGAGAAGCTAAAACAGTTAAAAGCACAAAAACAAGCTATCGAAGCTAGAGAAAGATCGAAGCAAAAAGAGCAAGAAAGAAAGGATGATACTCGACGTAAAATTTTGCTCGGTTCTTATTTAATTAAAAAGATGCAAAGTAATGAAGCTAACAAAGAAAAAATACTCATGGAACTTAATGAATATTTAACTGAAAATAGAGATAGACAGCTTTTTGACTTACCAAATATTGAGGAAAATTAATTATGAATAAAGCCGATTTAATTGCCAAATTAGCACCTAAATTAAATATTAATCAAGACGAAGCAAGAGTTGTTCTTAATTCTGTTCTTGAAGTCATTACAGAAGCCCTAGTTGAAGAAAAAAATGTCCGATTAGTTGATTTTGGTACTTTTTCAGTAAAACAACGTCCAGAAAGAATGGGACGCAATCCTAAAACTGGAGAAAAACTTAAAATTGAAGCTAAGGAAATCGTTACTTTTAAACAAGGTAAGGCTTTGGGAGAGCAATTTATTGTTAAGCCAAAGCAAAAAAGTAAAGCTAAGAAGAAAGCCTAATTTTTCTTAGCTCTTTGTTTTCTTGTTCGGCTTTATACTCTGGAATTAGCTCATTTAAGACCTTTTGGATATTTTTCTTATCTTCGATCTGCAAATTATCCCGATAGTAAATTAAGTCCTCTATTTTGCTTTCCATCTGCATTTTTTCGGTGGGTTCGGCATTTTGGGATATTCGGGATAATAGGAAGATATAACCGCATATATTTTCCCTCGCAATTTCATAATTTACGATATCGAGGTATTCAGCTTGTGTGCCGTGAAGTTCTTCTAATAGGTTGGTTAATTTCATCATGCTTGAAACCCTGCTTTTTCTAAACATGGATAAAGCTCTCTGAACTTTTCAGGCTCTAAAAGCATGTCAGCGATACGAATAGCAAATTGCTGAAAACTTTCCGTACCTTGTGAGTATTTGCTCATTTCGGGCATTTCAGACATTTTATTGGCAAATAAGTGGCGCTGAGCATCGGTCATTTTGATGAAAAAATCAGGGGTATTGGGATCACGTTTAATTTCAATTTTCGGCTGTGTTTTTTGCTTAAACCTGAATGAAAACCCAGTGATGGTACGCCCTTGCTTATGCTGTTCATAAGTGGTTTTTATATCCGTATGCTCATTGATCTGGGTAATAGCTGTGTCTAATACACGGTTTTTAAAATGATGCATACGTTGATATTCATCATCTTCAACACCTAAATTTTTACGTAATTGTTGCAGTTCAAAAATTGGTGTTTTACCAACCTCACGCCAGGCGATTAATAATTCATAAAGTCTGGTGGCGTACTTACTGGTTAAGTGTGCAACTTGTTTGGCTTCGTATTTCGTAAAATGTTCTTCTAATCGAGTGATTAACGGCACTACGTCAGGTGCGAAAGTAATTTCTAATAGCGCTAAGTCATCTACATAAAAAATACGACTAACCCAACGAGAGCGAACAACACCCACTTTTCCTGTTTTTTTGTATTCTGCTGTATAGCTAAACTGTCTATTAAATAGATTGTTTACAGCTTCTTTTAGAGCTTTATAGGATGCATCTGCCGATACATTAAAGAGCTTTGCATAATCACTAGCATGTATTTCTAGTTTGCTATCTGCCGTGATGCCCTGTCCTAATTCCCTTGCATTAATTATCGCCAGCATAATTAAACGCTGTTCTGTTAGTTCTAAATTATAACTGGCGTTTATTAATGCATTATCTTTCACAACTAAACCATTTTTCATATTAAATACACGTTATTATTAATGTGTATTTAAACACTACATATAATGTGTGTGTAAATCAAGAGAATTTGTGTGCTTATACAAGAGAATTTGTGTGCTTATACAAGAGAATTTGTGTGCTTAT
>NZ_KB849161.1:0-75938 GCF_000367905.1 Acinetobacter sp. CIP A162
TGGAACACCTGTAAACGCATAGGTTAACACCGCGTCGCTGTCAACATCCGCACCCACTAGACTGCCATTAAAGATTCGACTGTTGGTGAGGTCATTACCATTGCTATCAGCAAGTCCGTCAACTAAGCCTTCTTCAGAGACCCGAGCACTACCTGCCAATAGCGTTGGGGCGTCGTTGGTACCCGTGATGGTAATGGTTAAGGTGGCTTGGCTTTCGTCGCCATCCGCATCAATCATGGTGTAGCTGATGGTTTCAGTTAAGGTTTCACCTAGTGCCAATGCCTGTACTGCGGTATCGCCGTTGTCCAAGGTATAGGTGTAATCACCATTGCTATCTAAAGTGATTTCGCCATGGTTCAGGCTGACGGGTTGTCCAACATCCGCTGGATTGCCTGCTACTTCGGTGACTGCTGTGGCGATATCTGCATAGCCATCCCCACCTGTGGTGTCATTGGTCAGCACGTTGCCTGTGACATCAATATCATCTTCGTTGATCGCTGCGCTGTCATCAACCGCAACTGGGCTGTCGTCTTCAACAATGACATTCAAGGTCGAAGTGGCGCTTGCACCATGGTTGTCGGTAACGCTGGTCGGAATGCTGAACTCAAGGATGTCTTCTTGGGTCATGTCCGCATGATCGACGGCTTTGTTTAAGGTGACGGTGTAGTCGCCTGTTGCGCTGTCTAAGATCACACTGACCACTGGAATACCGTTGGCTCTTCCCACAACTTCGGTCGCGCTGACCAATGTCCACACCACGGCCACGCCATTGGAGGTCAACGCTTCGCTTGGAACACCTGTAAACGCATAGGTTAACACCGCGTCGCTGTCAACATCCGCACCCACTAGACTGCCATTAAAGATTCGACTGTTGGTGAGGTCATCACCATTGCTATCGGCAAGTCCGCCAACTAAGCCTTCTTCCGAGACCCGCGCACTACCTGAGGTCAGCTCTGGTGCAGTATTTGTTATCGTAATGGTTTCAATTGCTTGACTAGTACCGCCATGACCATCGCTGATGGTGTACGGGAAGCTAACTTGACCCACAAATCCTGTATTTGGAGTAAAGGTGATGGTGCCATCAGCAGCAACAGTCACAACGCCATTGGTTACAGGAATGCTCTGTGCTGTACCTGGTGTCAGGGTGACGCCGTTAATGCTGGTAATGCTTAAGGCGTCATTTTCTGGATCGGTATCACCTTGTAGTGGACTCAGTGTCACTGGAGTGTTGTGCGGCGTGGTGTAGCTATCATTCACTGCAACAGGGGGGGTATTTCCTGTTAGTGTAGATACAGACAATGGCATCCAACTTCCACCGCCCAAACCATGTTCAAAAGGCTTAATAACTGATAAGGATGCTGGATATTCAATCCCTAAAGGTGGAATATTATCGACCACCCTATTCAGCATCAAAGGGTTAATGCCATCAGCGACAGATGTTTCACCTGCCCGTGTCAGTTGAACAAAACGATGCCCACCTTGGGTAACATCAGGATCGCCCTCGAAAGACTCCCCTGCAATTTCAACGTAGTCCTTACCTTCTTTTTTAAATACGCGACCATCATCCAAACGAACAACATCATTTTGTTGTTCAGTGTCATTCATTTGCTGAAATGATTTTGCAAAATTTACAATTTTATCGATATCTGAATTTGATTCGCCCAATAAAGAACTCAGGCTAAAATTACCGCCATTATTCGTTAAATCTTTACCGTGTATTTCAACCACACGACCATTTGAAAGCTGCAATACGACATTGCTTTCTTCAGAAAGATGCAATACATCCTTTGCCTGAAGTTTTGCCCCTTTTTTTAGAATTAATTTTTTATTTGTATTGGAAAAGTGCCAAACATCACCGTCAACCGAGATTACTTTTACTGTTGTATTCATTTATAATTTTACCTCAATTGGCTTTGTTGCATAAATATGTAAGCATCTGATTTAAATAAATTTAATTTTGGATCAAAAAATAATCAAAACTTTTAAAATCATATAGTTATGAAATCTTTGTGCAACAAAGCCACCTCAATTTGAAAGTTTAGCCATATCAATTATTTATACTTGTATGGCAAAATTTACTTTAGCGCGGACACGAAATTATCCTAGTTTAGTTAATTAATATACAATATTAGTGTTACAGTCCATATACATTTACCTTCTTAAGTTGGCATTTTTTTAACTAAAATTGTTACAAAGGCGCATTTATTTAACTTTATTTAAACTATTGGTATTGTCATTTTGATAAATCGTTTTACCTTGGGATTAGCTACTATGTTGAGTCGTTTCTTAATTATTTGCTTGAGTAATATCTGTATTTTTTCAACTTATGCAAACGCACGAGAACCGCACAGTCTACTTAGTATTTCAACTAATGATCAGAACAATTTGGCATTGTTAAATCAACCCAGCACATGGTCTTTAGATAATCTAAATAAAGCTGAATGGTCAGACAATCTTGAAAAAGGCTATCTTCCTGTTTACGCAAAGTTACAAGTCCTGTTGAGTCGCCACTATTCATCCTCAGGGGCGATTGATGGTTCATTGGGCTTAAATACTGTTAAAGCGATTTCAGCTTTTCAAATTATGAAGGGTCTAAGTGGTGATGGAATCTTAGACGCAAATACTTGGCATCTTTTAAATGAAGATACAACCCAACCAACATTTATTGAATACACGATTACTGCACAAGACTTGAAGGGGCCTTATGCTCAATCTATTCCTGTAGATTATGCTGAACAATCAAAGATGCGAGGTTTGTATTACACCCGTGTGACTGAGATGCTCGGTGAAAAGTTTCATATGGATGAATTGTTTTTACAAAAAATAAATTCAGGTGCAACTTTTAATAAAGTTGGTGAAAAGATTATTGTGGCAAATGTGAAAAACACGTTGCCAAAAAATATAAAAATGATTATCGCGCACAAAGGCTCAAAACAATTATATTTGCTTGATCAACAAAATAAGATGATTGCTTCTTTTCCTGCAACCATTGGTAGTGAAGATAATCCCTCACCATCTGGCACTCATGTGATTGGGAGCATTGTGCCAAATCCACACTACAGCTATAACCCTAAGAATTTTATTCAAGGCAAAAATCTTAAACCTCTTAGTTTACCGCCCGGACCGAATAATCCAGTTGGAAATATTTGGATTGGTTTATCTCGACCTTCTTTTGGAATTCATGGGACACCCAACCCCGCTTTAATTTCTAAAACAGCTTCGCATGGGTGTATTCGATTGACCAATTGGGACGCAAATAATTTATCTAAAATTGTTCGCAAAGGCATGACTGTCAGATTTTTGGAGTAGAAGCGGCTTTGTTGCACAAAGATTTGAAATGCAAAGCGCCCCTAATTGAGCCAAATTTAAGGCGTAACTTGGGTAAGTGGTCGACCTAATTCCGTAAATCTGTTAAGGACTGCTACACGTGCATGGATCTCATTCACTTGACTAGGAAAGCTTCTTGCCATTAATTTATCGCCTAATAATTTGATGCAATGCATCTTGGTTTCAACCAAACTTCGCCGATGATAGCCTGACCATTTTTTCCATAGTGTCCTGCCTAAACGTTTAATTGCTCGAAGTAATTCATTTCGCTCTAGCGAGCTACTCTTTGTATCTTTCCATGGTTTCGCATTTTTTCTAGGTGGAATCACCGCATGTGCTTGCCGATCTGCAATGACCTGACGGCATTGCTTGGTGTCATAAGCTCCATCGGTATAAACAGAGTCAATCTGCTCATCTTGTGGAATCTGATTAAGTAAATCACCAAGCACCTGTGAATCACTGACATTATTGGTTGTGAGCTGAATAGCGCGTATTTGTAGGGTTTTGGCATCTATACCAATATGTAGTTTACGCCATTGGCGACGATATTCAGCTCCATGTTTCTTGCGTTTCCATTCGCCCTCACCTAGAAACTTCATGCCTGTAGAGTCTACGAGTAGATGCAGCCCATCGCTACTTTTTTGGTAGCTGATTACAATATCAATATGCTTTTGTCCTCTACAAAGCGTGGTGTAAGAATATCACTGATATTCGGGGCTGCTCATCCGCAAAGTTTAATCAGACTTTGCACAAAGCCAGTAACCATACGTAAAGACAGACGGAATAAGGATTTAATCATTAAGCAGCATTGGATAGCTGCGTCGGAGTAGATTTGATTTCGCCCTTGTTTGCCTTTTGATGGCGCATACCATTGCGTAGCAGGATCAAACCAAATGGCAATATTTCCGCGACTCATGAGTGCTCGGTTATATGCGGGCCAATTGGTTGTGCGGTAGATTTTGTGTGTAGGCTTCTTCATTTGAAAATTATATCGCTGAAAAAGCCTTTACAGATAGGTTTGTGCAACAAAGCCCTAAAAAGATTAAAAACACTATATATAGTGAAATTTACAATTTAATAACACAATATAGGGTGCACAACCCTTGACTCTCCTATAAAAAATACGTGAATATTATAGCTTATTTTTCAGCCACTTGGCATAAATATGGGGAGACATCAGCATATGTCTATAAAAAAAAAGCTATTGAAAGTCATCGTGTATCTTCAAAAAACTTACAATTAATGTGTTATCCAAAATGTATGCATGCCTACCAAATCTGGATTGCTCTATTTTTTCAGCTTAATCAGAAACAGCAAAACTATCACTTGAATTTAACTTTTAAACAGAATATCGAAATCCCTCTTCTGACAACAGACAAAGCTGATCACTATTTTTTTAGTAGTCATTTCAGTTGGATCTATGCCTATTTTTACAACAAGAATAAAAATGAATTTAAGTTCAGAGCTTATGAAAAAAATAATTCCTACGAATTCACCATCCAGGCTTTAAGCGAAGTAAAGGCCTTACTGTGTTCCGGATTACACCACTCCATTCATGGCTTAGACGTCATTTCGAATTGGCTAAATGAACAATACTTAGCTGCACATCTTCAGGAAGTTTTCGGTCAGGAAGTTTTAACTATCAATTATCTACGAGAATTATCAGGACTGTCTAAATCCAAAAGTCCAGTGAGTTCTATTTCAAATTATGCCGACCCACTGTCATTAGAAAAAATTCTGGCGGGAATTTAATCATGAATGAATATCGTTATTTAGAAGATACTCAAGAATTAAAGCTTGAACCATTTCGAGACTTCTATCAAGCACTGGCGGAAGCAAAACTGGAAAATGATCAGGACTTCTTTAAGCTCAATGATTTCATCCGACCAACTGAAGTCGTTAAACTAATTAAAATTATGAATCAGCATCCTACTGATCTATCGATTAGTAAGTATCCATTAGCTCATTATCTCCTGGCGCTGATCAACACTCCATCAGCATATCAATCAAATGCACTGAAATGGGCCATTTTCAATACTCAATGCATTGAATTACTTGATAGCAAAGAACATGCAGCTACTGTAGCTAATCTTTGTAGACGTTTTCGTTTAGCCAGTACAAAGCAGGAATACCATTGGCTTTACAATTTTTTACCGTCTCTTCCGATCGAATTAGACGATCTTGTTGAATTTCTAAAAGAAGCTGAAACTGAGAATAGAAAATTATTTGACAAATCCAAAGAGAGTTTAAAGAAAACCGAAATAGGCCAATTGGCAGAAATCCGCGTTATTTATACGTATACCTATACTCAATCAGAACGTCAAAAAAGACACCGTCAAAGTAATCCAGGCATCCAACAAGAATCTCCCCAAACAGATATTTACAAGACATCAAGAACTACTCTTGATGATGAGCAAACGTATCAGACCAAGTTTGAACAGGGTACAGCTAAACAATCACGCGAAGATAAAATCATTGAAACAGTTGAAGATCATAACTTTGAATTTAATGGATTAGAGCAACATTCTGTCACTGCTCAAATCGTAAATCTGAAAAGTAAAATTCTGCATCAAAACAAGAATGAGCTAATGAACAAGCCAAATCCTCGGGTTTTCGATTTACCTACTGCACGGCACGTTATGCAAGTTTTATTTGAAGAAGCAGAAAGTTCTCCCATTCATGCTTTACTTCTATTTTCAGTACTCAGCCTTACTTATTATAAAGATCTGCCAGTTTTCCAAAAAAACTCACGAATCACTGCAAAAAATAAAAAGGTTTTACTGAAGCCTGACTCGTGTTTCTTCAAACAAAGCTTTGAAATCTCTAAATTCAAAGATTTTGTTTTGAAAGAACATATGCTGAATACCATAAACTCTTTTACAATTCCCTTGCCTCAAGTTTACTTTAAAAATATTTTTCAACTAAAAAAGTGGGATCATGCAAAAATTGATTCAAAGGTACAAGAGCATTTACGTAGCATCAATAAAGAGCTGACTTTCCAGCTAACTCAACAAAATCTCCCACGTTTACTCAGTGACATTACATTGAATGAGCTAGGTTATGAATTGGAAAGTAAGTTACTTAGCGGCGTAAGCGTTCAGCACTATATTCCATGCCATTACTCTTCAACACAGATCATAGATATTCTCGATATTTATAGCCAAACACTTTATCTAGTTTGCCCGCAGCTCAACAGCAGTTATATCGAAGAATTTAAATCTCCTATTACTTTCGGTAGTCAGCAAACACCAGATCTGCCACTGGTTAAATCTTTATTTAAACAGCTTGATGAACAAGTTCGAGGTAATCCAAATCCTTTCAAAACACTGAAGTATTATTCAATCTGGCTTTGGCATATTTGCATGCTGATAACTTCAGCACGACCAAGTGAGTCCTTCCCGCCAAATCTAGATTATATTGACCTCGACAATCAATTGATGGCTGTTGCAGATAAAGAGCAGCGTTATTCGGGCACCATTGGACGATATCTACCGTTTAACGATTATCTTCGTGATGAAATACAGCATTACCTAAAATATTTAAAACACTTTCTCTACCTCACAAAAGCCTATCTGTCCAATGAACAAGTACAAACAATCCATGAGGTCTTCGAGGGTGAACGCCCCTTTCTATTATTTTACGATCCACAAGGAGATATCCGAAATTTAGAACTTTCTGATATTCAAAAATTCTGTACAGAAATAGCCCTTCAGCGCAATTGGACCCGCCACTTTTCTCGTTATTTTTTTGCACAATACTGCAATGAAGATATAGTTAAAGACATCTTTGGTCATGACGAAGCAATGCAGGGACTGTTTGATCGTTATTCGGGTTTTCAGGCAACTGATTACGATCATATTCGAGTAGCACAAGACAAGCTTGTCGAAATATTAGAACTTAAAAGTATGTCTACATTTAACGGGTTCCTGATTGAATGAGTAAACACCCACACTCCCTCAAAAGAATAAAAAAGCATAGAAAAAACAAAGCATTTCTTCTGAACTTGTTTAGTGAGAAATGTATAGAGCTGACGCCTGAGAACTATTCGGAAATTTGTCGTCAAGTTGATAATCAGCTTTTAGAACACTGTAAGTCAAACATCCGTAGCTATCAGATGGCACGTATAGAATTTGCTAAATATATCAAGCGCTTTAATCTTTCATCGAATCACTACTATCCAGTGCCTGCCGCTCCCGTAAGGTACGAAAGATCTCTGCCACTACAAAATATTGAAACCTTAAAACATGGTAAAAAAGTTACTCAATTTGCCAAAAATATGATTGCTTACTTGACAAAACATAATGACTTCAGTCCCACTCAATCTCTTGGCTTTTGTTTGATCAGTTCAATATTATTTAATGGCATTTATAACCATGCCGAATTGCAATTTTTTTTAAAAATCATTTTAAAAACAAAGAAATTTCAAAGTTTTTTAAACCTAAATCATATGGTAACACTCGAAATCCCGAACCGGAATTTCGGTAATCAGCGTATAATTGACCCTGATTTTTCAGTCAGCTATACAAAAACGTTTGTGCTACACGACATTGTGAAATGCTGGATCTACAGACTTAAACATCAAAAGTTTGATTTATTTTCGGATATTGAAGATGCAGAACATCTGATTAACGCTTGTATTATTGAATGCTTCCCTGAGGAAAAGGTACGTTGTAAAGACCTGTTAAAATACGGTTTTTACTATACACAGTTCCTGAAAAACAGCGGACTGGATCAAATGTCCATTTGTATCCTAAAAAATGAAATTTACAGTTCCAGTCCTCTCGAAAAACAATTAGAAGCTTATTTTGTTCAGTTTGAACAAAAGCACACCAATAACATTAAAGTTGAGAATACTTGTGAAAACCATCAGAACCACTCTAGAGTCAATATCGCATCAGATATAGCAGAAACTCTTGTAGAAATACGTCAAGCCATTCGTGCAAAAAACTATAAAGATCAACTCATAGGGTTATATTCCAGAGAACTGTCTCCTGCCTTAGAGCGTTTGTTGCTGTGGACCATCCTACGTTCAAAATTAACAGAGACTCAATTAAACTGCTTAAATCAAATTATCCAACAACAGAAACGATTTGAGCGCAAGCTTATACGTGCAGATTTTCAGTCAATTAAGCAAAGCTCTCTAAATACCATGTTTTCACAGTTTGCCATCGATTGGCTGATGGCAACGCAAGACAAAGACATTTCATCATTTTCAAATGCCGATTTTGAAGATATGTATGGAGAAATGCTTTTATTAAAGAAAGAAACAACTAGAGAGACTTTACAAAAACGTCTACAGGAGTTTCATCACAAACAGACATTATTTTTTAACGCGCCCACTGTGGATCTGGATAGTTTAATCCAAGTAAAAATCTGCAGAACCGCATTGATCTCGCCCCATATTTTTTACCACATGCTAGAGCAGCTCGAAAATACTCAAGATATTTCGATTCAGGATAAAAATATATTTAAACTGATTTTTATTCTGGGGTTCAGAGTCGGACTACGGATCAATGAAACATTGAATATCTTCGTACGTGATCTATTTATTAGTGAAGATGCTGTGATACTCACCATTCGCAACAATCGCAATAAAAATCAAAAAAGCTACTCAGCTTACCGCAAGATTCCCCTGCATCATCTACTTAAAGCCGACGAATTACATACATTTAAAACATATAGTCAGAATAGAAAACGTCTGCTAAAAGAACAGGGAAAATCAGTTACACAACCGCTGTTTTTAAAACAGTCCTTAGAAGAAACTCATGAAAATGAAGTGAATTCCCTATTGAAACAATTGATCCAGTCATTTTTCGGTGAGCACAATTTTACTTATCACAGCCTGCGTCATTCAGCATTTAATCATCTTTATCTGATTTTAAAACACTCACCGCTTGCTGATGCATTTACAGACTATACGCCAAATGAGCAACTCCGCATCCGTTATGCCTTGCAACGAAACAGAAATACTCAACAGATCTGGTACGCCCTTTCTCATTTTGCCGGGCATCTGACACCTGAAACAACCTGTTCTAGCTATCTGCATTTAATGCATCTGGCAATCAGTTATCAGCTCAATCAAATACAAAGCCCGCTTCCTAAAGAAGCCTATTTTAATATTCTAAAACATGATGCTGCTGTTAAATACCCTGTTCAACAACGTGCAATCAGGTCGTTCTTATTTGATCAACTCACTAAAGACCGTTACAAGCAACATGATCATCAATATCAACCAGGGCACCAGCGTTCCACTGATCCACTCGTACTGGGAGCACATGATTCCGAAATGAATTTTGAACTATTGCATCACATTCTTGTAGTTGAAAAAGAACAAGACCTTATGTTACCTGAAACTATTCCTTTGCAAATCGCGCAAAAATTACGTGCTAGAGCCCAGCATTTGAAAACCTCCTGTGTAAACCAAAAAAAATCTTCCCGCCTATTTACTACAGACTTTTTAAGAAAATCTCCTGATGCACTGGTCACCATGTTGCCCACCAATCAGGAAGAAAAACAGATCATTCATAAGGTTCAGGAACGCTTCACAACAGTACATCATCAATATGAAAAACAGCTCAATACGATCTATTCAATTTATCTTGAAAAAGTTCAGCCCAATTCAGCCCAGTTCATTTTTGAACTGAATGAAAAACGCCAACTGAAAAAGTTTATGTCTTTTATCAGCAGTTTATTTCCTAAAAAATATCTTCATCTTGAGCTTTCCCAACGGAGTAAGGAACAGCTCAAAAACACATTACAGGATTTAGCATTACGGATAGAAAATTTCAGCCTGAATGAGGATGAAGAGCGAATCAAGTTCTCTTTCAAGTATAAAGATGCAAAAGCACTTGGGGTATTCAAACTACTGATGTATCTAATGATCGTTTCTCGTCTTTAAGCTGTTTGTAATAAAAATTTGAACTCTGAGAAACGATAATCAAATAGTATAAACTCTAGGTATCAGCAACGTCTGAAACTGAGATCAGTCATGCATAAAACATCAGAAAAAATTGCAAAACAAAAAAAGGTATTAACTAAAGCTGTTTTATCATCTGCAAAACAACTTGGTTTGACACAGGACCAGCTTGCTATCGTTATCAATTTAGATTCAGTGGAAACTTTAAATTCGCTTGAGTTAGATCCCGATTCAAGTCAGGGAGAACTCGCAATTATTTTAATTCGTATTGCGATATCACTAGATGCTCTAACAGGTGGAGAGGCTAAATGGATGCAGCATTTTATGAAGTCACCAAATAAGCTAACCAAAGGCATTCCGATAAAACAGATTCAGACTACTCATGGATTAGCTACTGTATTAAACGTAGTCGAAGGACTTCGGCTTCAGGGTAAATATTAAGAAATACAAAGCTTCATTACACAGAAAATTAAAAGTCATAATTTTGTCTAATAATTCAAATTCAAGGTATAAGAAGTTCCTCTTCTCAAGAGGTATACAACTGCCTCATTATTGAGAACTGTCATACATATATGGATTCTATTAACCTAATTCGAGGCTAAATTGAATCTTATAAGTTCAATTTAGCTATTCAAGAATCATTATAAAAGTTTGCTATATAGCGAACATTAACCATAATTAGTTAAAAGTTTGCTATATAGCTAACAAATTTCGGGAGAAAAAATGGCTACACGAGGTGAAATAGGTAAAGAAATACGTTTGGCAAGAAAAGGGTTAGGCTATACACAGAAAAGCCTTGCAGAAAAAACTCAAGTCAATAAAACAACAATTTCAGAGATGGAAAATGGCCATTTTACAGGTTCATTTGACATATTTGAACGTGTGCTTGATGGTGTTGGTTTACAATTCGAAGTGAATAAAAAAAAGCATAAATTGCCGCAGTGGGATGAAATTGAAGAAATATTTTCAGAATATGATGAATAAATTGTGAATCGGTACCGAATAAGGTATCAGAAAAGGCAAAGCCCTGCCCATCAACCTCGTTGCTCCAGACCACTTGTGCCAGATATTCCAGATTGACCTGATAGCAAATCCCAGTTCCTCGCGACACCACGCGAAACTGATTGAGCTTAAAGCAAGTTGTTAGACGCTATTAGATTGTAAATGTCTAATTAGACTTCTTTAATCTAATAGGATCTAATCACCCAATAAAGCACCTTTTCACCGATCAACCGACACATTTTATAATTCCATTATTTTGTGGCTTAATAGCCATATCCAAACATAAGACCCAATATTATGGATTTAAGATTCAGAAAACCTGAAGAAGTTGTTGGATTATTATATGAGAGGCTTCGCAAAGAACGACTTTATCTGGAAATGACTCAGTCAGACGTCGCTACACGTGCTGGTGTTAGCGTGAATACAGTATCTAATCTGGAAGCTGGTCGAAATGTTTCATTTGAAAATTTAGTATGCGTTGCCATGGTATTGGGCAGATTAAAAGAATTAGAGGAACTCTTCAAACCAGATTTAAACAGTGTAGATGACATTCTCCGCTATGAGAGCAATACGGCTCGCCAACGTATCAAAAGGAAATAAATCCATGCTCAAAAAACTTAATGTTTACTACAATGGATGGGGTGAATATTGGCTTTGGGGTACACTGGTCTCCTCAACCGCAATCACAGGTCGACCATTAATCGCCTTTGAATACAGTGCAGAAGCGATCAGTAAAGGTTTAGAACTTTCCTCTTACCTACTTCCGTTAAAACGTGACCATTAAGAAAGAACTTTCCTGCACATCAAATGGGATTGCCAGGTCCTATATATGATGCCCTACCCGATGGTTGGGGCATGCTTCTTATGGATCGCTTATTTAAAAAGATGGATTCAATCCAGCACGGATTGGGCCATTAGAACGACTCACGTATATTAATACACATGCGATGGGGGCATTATCCTTTGAATCTTCAGCACCTGAGTTAGCATTAACTGAAAATATTCCACTGATTAAACTCGCTCAAGAAGTCCAGGAATTTCTCAAAGGAGAAGGTGCAGAATTTTTACAGCATTTATTAATTATGGGTGGATCGCCACAAGGTGCAAGGCCAAAAGCACTCGTCTATCGTGATCCTGTCACCAACGAATTCTCAACAGTTAGCTCACATCAACATGAAGCTTGGCTGATCAAATTTCCCGCTCAGCAAGAGCATCCTGAAGTTTGTGCAATTGAAGCTGTTTATGCAGAATGCTTGCGTTATTGTCATATTGATACCCCTGACACTCAATATTTTACTCTTCCGAATGGATTAACCGCATTTGCATCAAGGAGATTTGACCGCCACGATGGCATGCGTATCCCTATGCAAAGTTTAGCGGCCGTCACCGGAGCTGATTTTAAATCACCAGGGAGTTTAGACTACAGTAATTTTCTTCGCGCTACACACTTTTGCACCAATGATGTTCGCGAAAAAGCAATTGCATTCAAGCGAGCTGTTTTCAATGTAGTCTTCAATAATCGAGATGATCATTGCAAAAACTTTTCATTTCTGATGTCCCAAAATGGGCAATGGAAACTCTCCCCTGCCTATGATGTTACTTTCTTTGAAGGGCCAGGTGGATATCATCAAATGGATATCATGGGTGAGGCACTGGATATTCCTCGACAAGCTCTTGTAAAACTTGGTACTCAGGAAGCGGAACTTTCTGCCCAAGAGGTCGATGAAATTATTGGCTCGATTTGTAAGGTTGCAATCCGATTCAGTAATATCGCTCATGACCTATTACCTGGACAAATTCAAACAGAGACTCTCCAGATGATCCAAAATAGGATTGAGCATAATATTCATTTATTGAATTGAATATAAAAAATTTTCATGAGGATCAAGAATCATTATATTAAATTATATAATGTTGTTGTTTCTCATGAAAATTAGCACCAAAATACAGGTGACTTTTATAGACTAAAATTTCCAATATGAAGTGACCAAAATACCCTTAAATGATCTAAATTGCTAAAAATTTTACCCCACTAGAAACCACAAACAATCAATTAAATCAAACACTTATATAGCTAAATTCTAAAAACACTAGCACATGGAAACATCTGTAAAACCTCATTTCCTATGGTTATTTTTTATTACAACTTCATTCTGATTTTATCCATCATTTCCTGCATCTTATTTGAACTATCCAACATCTTTTGTTCTTCATTTTTTTGCTCAAACATATTTTTTTTCAATTCATTACGGTTATTTAATGCATCTTTAATTCGTGAAATAGAAGCGACCGTATCCGTATAACCTTGTTCAATCCAATCGTTAATGCTATGTGCATTAAATGCCAACAAGTCTCGAATACCCTCCCTTTCAACTAATTTTCTAGGACGTAATTCTATTACTGTAGTTTCATTAAAAACCGTCCTGTTCCAAAAAGAACCATCCGATAAGTGACTTACAAGTACCAAATTACATCCAGCATTAATTAATGGTGTAATAGGCGTATTGCCTTGAACCGTTTTCCATCCTCCCTGTCCACCATCAGTATACGTTTCTCCTCCTATTTTTTGACTCTCATACAACATTGGTAAAGCAGCAGATGCCATTAATGCATTTTTCCATTCATACTCTTGCAGTTGTTGTAAGCACAAAAAATCAGATGGTGCTGTATCCTTCAAAGAAAGCATCGCGGCTAAACATTCAATTAAATCGGACATACCACCATTACTTTTATATACTGATACGTATAACTGTTTGCCTCGCTGTAAAGATTGCCAATCTAAATACTTATTAATTAAAGTTGTCAGTGGTGAATTATCTAAGAAACTAGGATCTTGCTTAAAAATATCAGGACCAATGCGATAATGAGCAAGTAACTTTTGAACAACCATCAAGGGCACAGCATTCAATCGCAATCCAAAGCTTGCTAAAAGTATCAAATAGTATGGTATGGGGAGATTTTTCACTTGTGGCTTAATTGGCGATTGCTGAATTAATGACTGCCAAATTTCATTTAATCGTTCATAACCTTCTTGCATTGAAGAACTTGTTGCCAATAAAGCACCATTAAGTGCCCCTATGCTTGCACCAGAAATAATATCTACTTCTATTCTATATTCGGCTAAAGCCTTAACAACCCCAACATGGTACGCACCTTTTGCACCGCCCCCTGAAAGTACAAGCCCTGTTTTCAATATTTTTGTCATTTTCTGATTCCAAACATTTCATTTAACGCATATTGAGATAATTTTTCAGCAGTTAAAATACGTGGCACATAGATAGATAACTGCTCTGGTTGTTGGGAAGCATAATAGCTAATTGGCATCTGTTCATCTTTAGTCCAGTCACCCATAAATGCATAACTTTCTTTAATTGATACGCTTAATGATGTTGTTCTTTTAAGCCATTGTGAAGGATGTAAATATTCATCTACTTCTATCTGCATATCACTTTGCAAGCATTTTATTGCTTCAAAATAAATAGTTTGTTTAATATCTTCTACTGCTTTTATTGCTTTAGGGTGGCTATGATAGTTTCTATAGTACTCACCAAAATCTCCCCAATATAAGCGTTCTAATACAGTGTATAATTTCTGTAATGGGGATAATATTTGAAAATGATTTGCTTGCCATTGCTTAAATAATAAATTGATTTGTCTATGCGCCCTAGATTCCGCTTCAACTAGAGATAAACGTTGATCAAGATCGAATATATGATGATTAACCTTTTCATTTAATTGCTCTAATAACTCCTGTGTGTGCAAACTAAATTTTGCCAAATCAGTCACTGAATTTTGCACTTCCGTCATTTTCTGATTGAGTATTTTAAGTGCTGAAAATCCCACATTTAACTCACTCATTAAGGTATTGAGCCATTCAAAAGCTCCTTCTAGGCCTTGTGCTAAATTTTCATTGACTTGATTTTGCCGTATTGCAGATGCTCCAGTGAATGAATCTACTAAACGAGACATCTTATTCAACCTAGTAGACTGCACTCTAATATGATCTTGTGATACATGTATGCTATTTGCAATTTCAATAACAAATTTGTCTGCGATACATGGCATTATTTCTGATAATTCAGATTGCATTTTTATTTCCTTAGAATGAATAAGACATAATGTCTTATTCATTATTTCTATATTAAGCTGCTGACTTGATTTCTTTATTTAATGCAGACTTCAAAACTGTAATTCTCTGATTAAAATTTAAATTTTCTTGAAGCATAAATTGTATAATTTCTAGCAACAATTGATCATTTTGATGAGAATTTTCTTTATCATTTAAACTATTCTCAATGTCTTTTTTAAGACCTGAAATTTTACGTTTAAATTCAATAAAAAATTGCTCGGTAGTTTGAATTAGAGGCAACTCAATATTTTTTTGAATAGATTGATTTAAAAGCTTTTGACTATCCTCTAAATCTTTTCTCACCTGTGTTTTAATTTTATTCATATCTACTTTATATTCTTGCACTTTAACTGTATATTCTTCTTGCCCCCAATCACTATTTAACCAATTTTTAAATCGCCCCCATTTACTATCTACAACTCTTGTTCTTTTTTCCTCATACTGCTCTTCCAATAAAGCATCTTGCATTAATCGAGCACTTGTAAGTTTTAAATCTAAATTCTTACGGCTTGGCAACTTAATTTGAATATCATCAAAGCCACTTTGACTTAATGTTTTGTTAATTTGCAACATATTTTTTTGTGCATTTTGAAGAATATTGTTTTTAAATTCATCCTCAAAAACAACCAATAGCTTATCGAGCTCCTGTTCAATATTCTGGTTAGTCAGGTTATGTGACGTCTGTAATACATTTTGAATACTTTCTAAAAACTCTAATGCCCCCTGCTTATCATCTCCAAAATTGATCTTAGGATTTTTCGGATCATATTGCAGATCTGAATAAGTCTTACGTACTACACCAAGCAATTTGGATAATCTTGATAGACTTGCACTAGATGAAACTAAAGTATTTTTTTCTTGTGCTTTCTTTGATTTCTCATTAGCTGCAAACAGTTTTTGCTCTAGTTCTTGTTCAACCTGCTTAAATTGTTCTTTAATAATATTCAGAATTTTTTGTGAAAAGTTTTTTTGATGTTGACGAATTGAACTTTCTGCTACGACTTCTGTTTTATCAATATTTTTGATATTTTCCGTTAAATTAGAAATCAATGCTTTCAATTCTGCTGCTGACTTTTGCATTGACTGCTCTTTTACCCCCAAAACAGTATGAATTTTATCAGAGCACTCCTCTAACTTATCAACTGCAGCCTCTAAAGCTAAAATTGCTGCATTATCATATGAACTTGCAATGATATCTTTCAATGGCTGACTTAACTTAGAATCTGCCCACAAGTCATCAATACTGTCTGCAATACGCTCTGGCGTTCTTAATGACTCTCTACGTAATCCCGCTTCTTGATAGAAATCATTAACCCAAGCTGTTTCATCGGTTATTTCAGGTAATAAACCGTCCTGATCTCTTTCATGTCGTGCACGATTTGCAAGATAACCCCATTTAGCCGCGATTGGATAAACACGATCTTCTTTAATCAAACCTTCTGTCAAACCATCAACAAAGGTTTTAACCTCATCTGCTTGCATACCATTTCGGTCACAATTATCAAATTTGTTGACCAAAGCATAAATCCTATCTTTAACAGTTCCTGCAATACTCTGTAAATCTTCACGAACTTGAGCATCGGCCTCAGATTTGAGTTGCGTATAATCCATCACCGCAAGGACAGCAGAGGCTCTTTTTAATTGTTCTTGTAACATCGGGCGTAAGTGTGCCTGACCTGCTTCATTGGGTCCTGGTGTATCTAGAAGAATTAGCTTTCCTTCTGTATCTCCCGCACCTTGAAGATGAGAAAACTCAATTTCAATTACTGGTAACTGATCAATATTTTGATATTCATCAAATGGGAATGTTAAATCAAATTTAGGTGCAATACGGACAAGGTCATTTAAACAAACCAAGAAAGAGAAAATTTCTTTCTCACCCAAAGCCTCTGTTTGTATTTTCAAACCTTGTTGAATCTTTTCAACGGTCACATATAAGTCTTTATCTGACTTTAAATCCTCAAGAATAGGAGCATTCTTTTTATTCGAAATCGCTTTTTTTAGTTCATTAATTAATTTATTGAGTGGTAAGCCCGCTTTTTCAGAAAATAATAATCGTGGGATTTTTTGAGTTGGCGTATGACGAATTAATGTTGGAATTGCAGTCATTGGGGCATTACGATTCGGTAATATCTCAGAACCTACAATTGCATTAATCGTTGTGGACTTCCCTGCTTTCATAGTACCAACAACCGCCAATACCATTTCTAAGTTTGAAAGTTTAAATTCTTCACCACGTAGGACAGCAATTTCCATTTGAACAGAGTCCTTATCTATAGTCGCTTTATCATATTGATTGTGCTTTTTACCATCAGACTCTGATAAAAGTTGCTGATCTAGCATTTTATTCAAAAATGCATGTTCAACTTGTAATAATGCCTGAGCTTCATCTCTTAACGTTTTTATATCTAAAGACATTTAATTTATCCTGCTGATTTATTTAAAGTATAAACAAGATTCTGAAGTTACTCAGAACTATATAATCGTACTTGCTGTTGCAATTTTTTAAAGGATACTTGCCAATATGAAAAGTCCTCAATCAGTTGAGATTCAATATTCATAGAAAGAATATTTTTAGAATTATGTTCGTGTATCCATTTTAAATTTTGATGCATATCTTTTAGCTCGGCCACCATTTTTTGCCTAACACCATCATAAGAATGTGTATCGTTAACCAATATGCTGCTGACTTTTTTTATAATTTTCTCAGAATCACTTATATATATATCTAAGCTTCTTTTATCTATATAAATATCTAATGGATACTGCTCTGCAAATAATATAATTGAATCTAATTTAGAAAAAACTTGATCATGCAGTTGTCTAATATCACTCATGATTTTATTAATTTTATTTTTCTTACTTTTTTTCTCTTCACCATATAGCCGTGATATTTTTTTAGAACAACTCATTTCTTTATTAATTTCTTTAGTCAAACTATCTAGGGAATTAAATACTACCTGTAAGTCAGTATTTACTGAAATTTTTGAGATTAGTTCTAGAAATTCAAAAATAGATTTTAGTTCATTATTGTTTGGATCTAGCTTATCGACTGCTGCTTCTAAAGCTAAAAATGCAGCATTGTCATATGAACTCTCAATAATATCTTTTAACGGCTTACTTAAATTAGAAACTCCCCACAAGTCATCAATGCTTTCTGCTATATGCTCTGGTGTTCTTGATGCCTCTCTGCGTAATCCTGCCTCTTGATAGAAATCCTCAACCCAAGCTGTATCATCCGTTATTTCAGGCAATAAGCCATTCTTGTCTCGTTCATGCCGTGCACGATTTGCAAGATACCCTAACTTCGCAGCAATTGGATAAACTCTATCCTCTTTAATTAAACCGTCTGTTAAACCCTCAACAAAGGTTTTGACTTCATCTGCTTGCATTCCATTACGGTCACAGTTGTCAAACTTATTGACCAAAGCATACATCCTATCTTTCACAGTTCCAGCAATGCTCTTTAAGTCATCACGGACTTGTTCATCAGCTTCTGACTTGAGCTGCGTATAATCCATCACAGCTAAAACAGCAGATGCTCTTTTCAACTGTTCTTGCAACATTGGACGTAAATGTGCTTGACCGGCTTCATTTGGTCCTGGGGTATCTAGAAGAATAAGCTTCCCTTCTGTATTTCCTGCATCTTGAAGACGAGAAAATTCAATTTCGATTACAGGAAGTTGATCAATATCTTGATATTGATCAAATGGGAATGTTAAACCAAATATAGGTGAAATACGGACAAGATCATTCAAATAAACCAAGAAAGAAAAAATCTCTTTCTCTCCTAAAGCCTCAGTTTGAATTTTCAGCCCTTGCTGAATTTTTTCAACGGTCACATATAAGTCTTTATCTGACTTTAAATCATCAAGTACATGAGCATTTTTTTTATTTAAAATAGCTTTTTTTAATTCACTAATTAATTTATTGAGTGGTAATCCAGCTTTTTCAGAAAATAATAATCGCGGGATTTTTTGAGTTGGTGTATGACGGATTAATGTCGGAATTGCAGTCATCGGTGCATTACGATTCGGTAATATCTCAGAACCTACAATTGCATTGATCGTTGTAGATTTTCCTGCTTTCATGGTACCAACAACTGCCAATACCATTTCCGATTTATCTATTTTAAGGTATTCATTTTTAAACTCAAAAATCTTATTTTTCAAGCTTACATTATTAAAATTTCCGTGAATCAAATACTCATTATCATCAATTTTTTGTAAAATTTTTATCATTAATAATAATAAAATTTTTGTCTCTAAATTTAAATTTCCAACAATCAAATGACTCAATTTAACATCCTAAAATTTATTGATTTTTTACTTAATCCATGAATATAAAATTATACACACATGCCCTTGAAAATCAATGAATTCTTATATTTCAAGACTGAAATTTTAATATAAATAAGATTTAAAAATCCGAAGTAACTTAACCTTTTTAATCGCAATTTGATAAGTGATGTTTGGGGTTCAGGGGTCGCCCCTGACAAGCCCTGTTGCATACCAAAAAGCGATCCGTAGGATTGATTTTTGTAACTACAGGTAGGCTTGCTTGAATTGGTGGATAGAAAACCTAAAACCTTTATTATTTTTAAAATCAGGTAAATAATCATTTACAGACAGATGAGACTATCCATAATTATATAAAGTGTGTGATTCATAGATATCATTTCAATATAATGGGTGTCTATGAACAGAGAAATTCAACAAAGACTCGTATGGGTTAAATTATTTGAAGAGACCAATAATGCTGGCCTAGTTTGTCGGAGATGTGGCATTTCTAGACCAACGTTACGCAAGTGGTGGAAATGATATTCTGAATAAGGTACAAGACCAAAAGCACTCATCTATCGTGATCCTGTCACCAACGAATTCTCAACAGTTAGCTCACATCAACATGAAGCTTGGCTGATCAAATTTCCCGCTCAGCAAGAGCATCCTGAAGTTTGTGCAATTGAAGCTGTTTATGCAGAATGCTTGCGTTATTGTCATATTGATACCCCTGACACTCAATATTTTACTCTTCCGAATGGATTAACCGCATTTGCATCAAAGAGATTTGACCGCCACGATGGCATGCGTATCCCTATGCAAAGTTTAGCGGCCGTCACCGGAGCTGATTTTAAATCACCAGGGAGTTTAGACTACAGTAATTTTC
Source organism: Acinetobacter sp. CIP A162 (assembly GCF_000367905.1). Classification (GTDB taxonomy): domain Bacteria; phylum Pseudomonadota; class Gammaproteobacteria; order Pseudomonadales; family Moraxellaceae; genus Acinetobacter; species Acinetobacter lwoffii. The sequence goes on from NZ_KB849161.1 coordinate 20,541, forward strand.
TTCGCGCTACACACTTTTGCACCAATGATGTTCGCGAAAAAGCAATTGCATTCAAGCGAGCTGTTTTCAATGTAGTCTTCAATAATCGAGATGATCATTGCAAAAACTTTTCATTTCTGATGTCCCAAAATGGGCAATGGAAACTCTCCCCTGCCTATGATGTTACTTTCTTTGAAGGGCCAGGTGGATATCATCAAATGGATATCATGGGTGAGGCACTGGATATTCCTCGACAAGCTCTTGTAAAACTTGGTACTCAGGAAGCGGAACTTTCTGCCCAAGAGGTCGATGAAATTATTGGCTCGATTTGTAAGGTTGCAATCCGATTCAGTAATATCGCTCATGACCTATTACCTGGACAAATTCAAACAGAGACTCTCCAGATGATCCAAAATAGGATTGAGCATAATATTCATTTACTGAATTGAATATAAAATATTTTCATACTGATTAATACTCATTATATTAAACCATATATTGTTATTGTTTCTCATGAAAATCAGTATAAAAAAATAGGTGACTTTTACAAAGTAAAATATCCAAAATTAAGTGACCAAAATAACATTAAATGATCTAAATTGATGAAAGATTTACCCTATAAAAATTTAAATCATTCAAATTAAATCAGTTACTTACAATTAATGTAATTTAATGAAATAAATCTCGGTGACCTTGCCAAGGTTGGGGTCGGGAGTTCGAGTCTCCTTTCCCGCTCCAGATTCTAAAAAAGCCCTGATCGAAAGATCGGGGCTTTTTATGTTGATGTTATTTTTTTAAATGATCCTTTCATTTTTGTTTCACTCAATAACAAATTCTTAAAGTACTTTCTGATTTTATAACCAAGATGTGACCATGCCACCCCTACGACAATATAAAAAGCCCTCATCAAAAGATCAGGGCTTTTTATATTTCACCAACGCATCAGATAAACTCAAGCTAGCAAACCACTAGCCACAATACAGAGTCCATTTCCAATATAATTAAAAGGTAATTCGCTGATAGTTACGGTATTGCGGTGTCCAGAAATTACGTTCAATAGCCAACTGCAATTCTTCTACACTGACTTTCGGTGCTACCCCATCTTCAATCGCAGCAAGCGCCACTTTTAAGGCAATCTGCTTCGAAATCGACTGTAAACAATCCAGATTTGGCAATAAATCTGCCTGAGGATCTTTCAGTTTCGGAGAACAGTCCGCCAAGGCATTACTCGAGGCCATCAGCATATTATCCGTGACACGTTTTGCACCTGAAGCAACTACACCCAAACCAATGCCCGGAAAGATATAAGAGTTATTGCATTGTGAAATATGATGAATCTGCCCCTGATAATTCACTGGTGCAAATGGGCTACCCGTCGCAATCAACGCTTTGCCCTTGGTCCATTGCAAGATATCTGCCGGAACAGCTTCTACGCGGGAAGTCGGATTGGATAAAGGGAAAATAATCGGTTGCACACTGTTTTCAGCCATGGCTTCAATCACTTCCTGAGTGAATAGACCTGGCTGTCCAGATACGCCTATCAGTACCGTCGGTTTGGCACGCTTAACTACATCTAGCAGAGAAATCATGCTCTCAGCATCTGCCCAGCTTTCTACATTTTCAAGAGGCTGTGCCAGTTTGCGCTGGAAGTCCAGTAAATTCGGCTGATTTTCTGTGATCAGACCAAAGCGGTCGACCATAAACACGCGTGCACGCGCTTCAGCATCACTTAAACCCTCAGCAACCATTTGCTTAATGATCTGTTCTGCAATCCCGCAACCAGCTGAACCAGCACCCAGGAAAGTAACCACCTGATCTTTGAGCTGTTTACCTGCTGCACGCGAAGCAGCAATCAGGCTGCCGACAGACACTGCTGCGGTGCCCTGAATATCATCATTAAAACAACAGATTCGATCACGATATTTTTCCAGCAAAGGCATGGCATTTTTCTGTGCAAAGTCTTCAAACTGAATTAAGGCATCTGGCCAGCGCTGTTGAATCGCCCGAATCACCGTCTCGACAAAAGCATAGTATTCATCGCCGCTGATTCGTGGTTCACGCCAGCCCATATAAATCGGGTCATTTAACAACTGCTGATTATTGGTACCGACATCAAGAGTAATCGGTAAGGTATAGGCCGGACTGATCCCGCCACATGCGGTGTAGAGTGCCAGTTTTCCAATGGGAATCCCCATACCACCGATGCCTTGATCTCCAAGACCCAAAATGCGCTCACCATCTGTAATCACAATCACTTTCACGTTCTTTTTATTGATATTGTGAATAATCTGGTCGATCTGATCACGGTCAGGATAGGAAATAAAGATCCCACGATGACGGCGATAAATATCAGAAAAGCGCTGACATGCCTCACCCACAGTCGGGGTATAGATAATCGGCATCATCTCACTGAGGTGATTTTCAATCAGATGGTAAAACAGGGTCTCATTGGTATCCTGAATATTCCGCAAATAAATATGCTTGTTAATATCACTGCTAAAAGCACAATACTGCTGATAAGAACGCTGACTTTGTTCTTCAATCGTCTCGGTGACATGAGGAATCAAGCCATGCAAGTTAAAGCTTCTACGCTCTTCTTCAGAAAATGCAGAGCCTTTATTGAGTAGTGGGAGTTCTAGCAGAGTATTTCCAGCATAAGGAATATATAAAGGGCGTTTACTGTTCAAATTTTCTCTGGGCATTATTTAACTCATCTAATCAATCTTCGGCAGTTCTGCCAAAATAGTCACATCACTTTGTTTATTTTATATAGCTTAGCCTGATTTTAAGCTGTTAGGTCATTTAGCAAATTTATAATACTTGTAGCAGGATTTTATAATCTGATAACACTCATTTTCAGCCTAGGTTTTGGACGGTTTCTAAAATTAATCCCTATTCGTATTTTTAATTTAAATCGGCAGCAAGATCTGTTTGACAAAAAACCTCAGCTCATCAAGGATAAAGCATAAATTTAATAAGATGAACGAGTATAAAAATGAGTGAACTGCAACCGCTTTATCAGCTCGATATTCTGGGGACAGGCTATGAACAAGCGATCTTAAACTTTCCCGATGATTATGAGGGCAAAGTCGTAGCAACCCTGATCCGTAAAAAAGCAGCCCAACCCACAAAAAAAGCAGTTTTATATATTCACGGCTTTATCGATTATTTTTTTCAGACCGAAATGGCAGAGCGCTTTAATCAGCATGGTTTTGATTTTTATGCGCTGGATTTAAGAAAATACGGACGTTCGATTCTGCCGCATCAAAAATATTATAACGTCTATGACTTGGCTGAATATGATGCAGAAATTACCCAGGCACTCGACATTATAGCAGCCGAAGGTCACGATGCTGCCCTGCTCTGTGGTCATTCTACCGGCGGCCTGACCACGACCTTGTATGCGGCACATCATCCGCAGCACCCTTTAATCAAAGCACTTTGGGTCAATAGTCCATTTTATGACTTCAATATGAATCCGATTAAACGTGCGCTTGGCATTCCGCAACTGAGCAGACTGGCCAAAATTTTTCCCAATCTTAAATTTCCAAGCGAGCTGAACAAGTGGTATGCCACCAGCCTGCATAAGGATTTAAAAGGCGAATGGGACTTCAGTCTGGACTGGAAAAAGACCCGCTACCCGATGGTTCGAATCAGTTTTATTCGTGCCATTCATGAGGCACAGAAGGAAATTCATCGCGGTGTTCAGCTCGATGTTCCGGTACTCATCATGCATTCGCATCAGACCTTATACCCTAAAAAATGGGGCAAAGCCGCACAGAGCAGCGATGTAATTCTAGGCATTAAAGACATTCAAAAATATGCCAAAAAAATTAAAGGCGATGTCACGGTTCAAAGTATCCAGAACGGTTTACATGATCTGGTACTTTCAGAGCAATCTGTGCGTAAGCAGGTTTATCAGCAACTGTTTCAGTGGCTGCATGACCAAGGACTTTAGATAAACGCGGAAGAAGAAATGAAACTTACCCTCATTTCTCTTGCCTGGCTTCTTTTGAATCCTTATTAGGTTGGAATGTAATCAAGCACATTGAAAATATGCCAATCTTTCGATGTTTTATAAATGCTATAAGCCCTTGTTTTTAAATTTAAGGCTTGAGAATTTATAATTTTTATTATTCTACCGCTTGTCTCCAAATATTGTCTTTTGTAGCAAGCCTGTAAACAAACAACCGTCCGTCTTGTTCCCTCTTTATAGTAGAGCTGAATGCAGAAGCGCCTATATTTTTTGATCGGCAACATGCGCGCAGCCTGCACCACTAACAATCATATAAAGGAATAGATTATGCGTTATGCAGACCCCAATACTGACGGTTCAAAAATTCAATTTAAAGCGCAATACGATAATTTCATTGGCGGCGAATGGGTCGCTCCAGTCAAAGGTGAATACTTTGACAACATCTCTCCGGTAGATGGCAAAGTCTTTACCAAAGTGCCGCGCTCTTCTGTAGAAGACATTGAATTGGCCTTAGATGCAGCACACAAAGCCAAAGAACAATGGAACCGGTCATCGCCGACCACCCGCTCCAATATTCTGTTGAAAATTGCAGATCGTCTGGAACAAAATCTGGAACTGTTGGCGGTGGCAGAAACCTGGGACAATGGTAAACCGATCCGTGAAACGCTGGCTGCCGATATTCCACTGGCGATTGACCATTTTCGTTATTTTGCCGGCTGTATCCGGGCTCAGGAAGGCGGCATTTCCGAAATCGACGAAGATACCATTGCTTATCATTTCCATGAGCCGTTGGGCGTCGTGGGTCAGATTATCCCGTGGAATTTCCCGATTCTGATGGCTGCCTGGAAACTCGCGCCAGCCTTGGCTGCAGGTAACTGTATTGTGCTGAAACCTGCGGAACAGACTCCAGTCAGTATTCTGGTGCTGGCTGAATTGATTCAGGACATTTTGCCGCCAGGCGTATTGAATATCGTCAATGGCTATGGAGTCGAAGTCGGCCGTCCACTGGCGACCAATCCACGTATTGCCAAGATTGCCTTTACCGGCTCAACCGCAGTAGGTCAGTTGATCATGCAATATGCGACTGAAAATATTATTCCGGTGACTCTGGAACTTGGCGGTAAGTCACCGAATCTGTTCTTTGCCGACATTATGGATCAGGAAGATGATTATCTGGATAAAGCCCTAGAAGGCTTTGCCATGTTTGCCCTGAACCAGGGTGAAATCTGTACCTGTCCTTCCCGTGCCTTGGTACAGGAAAGCATTGCCGATGAGTTTTTGGCGCGTGCGGTAGAACGGGTACAACGCATTAAAACCGGGCATCCCCTAGATACCGACACCATGATTGGCGCGCAAGCTTCTCAGGAACAGCAGGATAAGATTCTGGGCTGTATTGCCACTGGCCGTGAAGAAGGCGCACAAATCCTGACCGGTGGTGAAGCACGTCAGGAAGTGGGTCAAGGTTTCTATATTGAACCGACCATCTTTAAAGGCAGCAATGACATGAAGACCTTCCAAGATGAAATCTTCGGGCCTGTACTGGCTGTGACCACCTTCAAAGACTTCGATGATGCGATCAAGATCGCCAATGATACGATTTACGGACTCGGTGCCGGTGTCTGGTCACGCTCAGCGCATACCTCTTACCGTGCTGGCCGTGCCATTCAGGCCGGTCGGGTCTGGACCAACTGTTATCACATCTACCCTGCCCATGCGGCTTTCGGTGGCTATAAAAAATCAGGCATTGGACGTGAGAATCACAGAATGATGCTGGATCATTATCAACAAACCAAAAATCTGTTGGTGAGCTATTCAACCAAACCGGCAGGTTTTTTCTAATCAATCTGATGATTAAAAGCGGGCTTCGGGCCGCTTTTAACCTAATATTTTTTAAAAATTTTAATACTATAGGACTTACGCACTATTATTTATAGATTTTCTGTGGCAGCAGATGATTCTTATCGAGAATAAATTCATCAATAAAGTTCTTGATAATTGGTCTAAATAATTTCTTCTGCCAACGATATACATTTTCAAAGATCCGCTCAAACTGGTTCTTTTGTATCTCAACATAGGCCATCAAGGCTGAGAAAATATGATTCAAAATCAGCTTGGATCGTCTTACTTGAAACTTTTCAATATGACAAACCTGTTTAATTACTCGATGATATTGTTCTATTTTCCAATGACTTGAATGTAATTCATAAAAACCATCAAAGGACAATAAATCATCTTCATCTTGATGCACAATATAAAATCTCTGCTGTTCTTTTAACTGAGTCTTAAATAATTGTACAAAGCCAACATCTTTGAGCCAGACCACTTGACCCTGATGAAAATTCGGCAATAAACGGAGTTGAAACCATTGTCCTTTTTCAGGGGAAACCTTACGGTTACTGTCGACACCAAACATAAATCGAATACCATGTTTTCTTATGGTTTTTAGATTTTCAGTCGATGAATACCAACTATCACCTGTAATGAATTGAATCTTTGCACCCCAATCGAGTACTTCACTTAACATCTCCATAAAGTAATCATTCTTGGTTTTACTTTCTGACTTATCATAAATTCGAAAATTAATTGGAATATTTTTGCCATGTTGATCTGTCGCATACAAGGTAATGAGATTAATACCCTTGACGGATCGGTGGTGTTTACCTGACCAAAAATAGCTAACTAAGTCCATATGTTGACTATATGGCTTATCTAAAACAGTATCATCAATACTGACTATAAGTTTATTATTATCAATGTGTTGAATTGCTTCTTGATATAGATCGTGAGCTGTGTAGTCTTCACGCTCCAAAAAGCGATTTACACTGTCATGCGAGATATTATAAGTCTCGGCAAGTTGTGTGCAGCTAATAGAGTTTGGTTCTGTCATGAGAAAGCCCATATAAATGGGTAATGTACAAGTTGCTGTAGAAGCATGTTTAGTTCGTCTGATCACAGATACGTTATAAAGTAGTTTGAGACTTTTTTAAATCCGTCAATGCGTAAGTCCTATACTAGGTAAAATTTTCCAGCATTGTTCGTCCAGAATTCCCTTGAATGACTGACAATAAATTAAAATACTTTCTGAAAATACCTTAATGTCTGAGCTTATGTTGATTTCCCCTAAGTTTCTCATTTTTTATGCTTTTTAATTGCTCAAAAAACCTGCATAAAGCCCAGGCTTTCATTTAAAGTCGGCTTTTCATGTTTATCAAGACTGTGTATAACAATGAACTACTAGAGGGAAAGCAATAAGCATAGGCAAAATTGCGCAAAAAGCGTTAGACTATGTACCCAATAATGTCATGATTCGGTCTGATCAAGATCAAAAAAGAAGGTGAAGGTTGATGCCGCTCAATACTGTTGAAGAGCTTGTAGCAGATATCCGTGCAGGAAAAATGGTCATCCTGATGGATGATGAAGACCGTGAAAATGAAGGCGATTTAGTGATTGCTGCCACACACGTACGTCCTGAAGACATCAACTTCATGATCACCCATGCACGTGGTCTGGTCTGCCTGACTTTAAGTAAAGAGCGTTGCCAGCAGTTGAATCTGCCGTTGATGGTAGATGCCAACGGTGCCCAGCATGGGACCAATTTCACCCTGTCGATTGAAGCGGCTGAAGGTATTTCTACCGGTATTTCTCCGGCTGAACGTGCGCACACGATTCAAACTGCTGTGGCTGCTCATGCCAAACCGGCAGATATTGTACAGCCAGGACATATCTTCCCGCTGATGGCGCAACCAGGCGGTGTCTTGCACCGTGCCGGACATACTGAGGCAGGTTGTGATCTTTCCCGTTTGGCAGGACTGGAACCGGCATCAGTCATTTGTGAAATCATCAATGAAGATGGCACCATGGCGCGCCGTCCGGATCTTGAAGTGTTTGCTGAAAAGCATGGCCTGAAAATCGGTACTATTGCCGATCTGATTCATTACCGCATGACCAATGAACAGACGGTTGAGCGTATCGATCAGCAAAGTATTGATACTGAATACGGCAGCTTTGACCTGTACCGCTATCGTGAACTGGGTAACCCGGATATCCATCTGGCCTTGGTCAAAGGTGAGCCTAAAGAGGGTGTGACCACAGTGCGTGTACATGGTTTTAACCCGACCCGCGACTTGCTCAAACTGAAGAAACAGGATGGCGAGCCGGCCTGGAACCTGGATCGTGCCCTGAAAGAAATTTCCAACAGTGATCGTGGTGTACTGGTCTGGATTGGCCAACACCATTTACAGGACCTGGGTCCAGCATTAGATACCCTTAAAGCACCAAAAAATGTAAAATCAAATTCTGCACTGTCTCAGCAGTATCAGACCATTGGTGTGGGTGCACAAATTTTGCGTGATCTAGGCGTTGAAAAAATGAAGCTGCTGAGCTCTCCATTGCGTTTCAATGCCCTGTCAGGCTTTAACTTAGAAGTGGTAGAATACATCACCGCACAACAAACATCTTAAGAAATCATCGAGGTTGTTATGGCAGTTCGCCGTATTGAAGGTATGTTACATCTCGCGAACGAAGACCGTTATGCGATTTTAGTTGGTCGTTTTAACAGCTTTGTGGTTGAACATCTGTTAGAAGGTGCCATTGATACATTGAAACGTCATGGTGTATCAGAGGATAATATTACTGTAGTTCATGCACCTGGTGCCTGGGAACTTCCTGTAGTTGCGAAAAAACTGGCAGCTTCAGATCGTTTCGATGCCATCATCGCGCTTGGCGCCGTTATTCGTGGTAGCACGCCTCACTTCGATTTCGTTGCAGGCGAATGTGCCAAAGGTTTAGGCGTGGTTGGCCTGGACACTGGCTTGCCGGTCATTAACGGTGTACTCACTACGGATAGTATTGAACAAGCGATTGAACGCTCTGGAACAAAAGCAGGCAATAAAGGTAGCGAAGCTGCCCTGACTGCGATTGAAATGGTTAACTTGTTAAAGGCTATTTAACGCTATGTCGCAAACACTTCAAGCAACTTATGCAGCAAAACGTAAAGCACGTCGCTTTGCTGTACAAGGAATTTATGAATGGCAAATGAGCCACAATCCGGTGCATGAGATTGAAGCACGTACGCGTGTGGAAAATGCCATGCACAAAGTGGATCTGAGCTATTATCATGAATTGTTGACTCAAGTGGTTGCCAATCATGAAGCATTGGATGCGCTCTTAATCCCGGTACTCGATCGCGAACTTTCAGCACTGGATGGTGTTGAGCTTGCAACCCTTCGTCTTGGTGCCTATGAACTCAAAGAACATCTTGAGATTCCATATCGCGTCGTTCTAGATGAAGCAATCGAACTGGCTAAACATTTTGGCGGTGCCGATAGCCATAAATACATCAATGGTGTATTGGATCGTTTAGCGACAACTTTGCGTGCAGCAGAAAAACAGCAGTCTAACTAATAGCGTAGATTCGTTGTATGGCTGAATTTTCGATTATCGACACCTATTTCAATCGCAAGAATGCCCATTCTGTCGATCTGGGCGTCGGTGACGATTCAGCCTTGCTCACCCCCCCTCCTCAGCAACAACTGGTCATCTGTGCCGACACCCTGGTTGCTGGACGCCATTTTCCAATAGACACCGATCCGCATGCGATTGGCTGGAAATCTGTGGCGGTTAATTTATCTGATATTGCCGCGATGGGCGCAACCCCGTACAGTATTTTACTCGCATTGAGCCTACCCCAAATTGATCATGACTGGCTAAAAGCTTTTAGTCAGGGTCTATATGATTGCTGCGATCAATTTGGGGTGAGTTTAATCGGTGGTGATACCACTCAGAGTCCTCATTTAACCCTGTCTGTCACTGCATTAGGCTGGGTGGATATTGGCCAGGCTGTGCCACGCTCAGGGGCAAAACCGGGTGATCTGATCTGTGTCAGTGGAACTGTCGGTGATGCAGCTTTTGCACTACAGCATCTTGGTCATCCACTGCAAAAACGTCTGGACTATCCAACGCCACGCTGTCAGCTCGGTGCTGCCTTAAAAGGTCTGGCGCATAGCATGATTGATATCTCGGATGGTTTGGCACAAGATCTTGGACATATTCTCAAAGCTTCTCAAGTCGGTGCAAAGCTGCAACTCGAAAACTTACCGATCAGTCCTGCCCTGCATGCCTTAAACGATGCGCAAAAATGGCAATATGCCCTCGCTGGTGGCGATGATTACGAGTTATGCTTTACAATAAGCCCGCAAAATTACCAAAAATTATTGCAAAAACAACTTGATGTTCCGATTAGTATAATCGGAAAAATTCAGCCGCAGCACGGCTTAACTTTTGAAAAAAATGGCGTAGATCATTTACTTCAATTTAATGGGTATCAACATTTTGCATAAACCTGCGATCAATTTTAAAGCCATGTCATGGATCGACCGACTGATTGTCTTTAGTGGGGTTGGTTTTGGTTCCGGTCTGGCACCTAAAGCACCTGGTACCTTTGGTTCGGCTTTTGCACTTTTATTTATCCCTATTTGGCTGCATCTTGGTTTTCTAAACAGTGTTTTTGCCATTGCCATCATGTCTCTGGTTGGCATATATATCTGCGGGCATACTGCTAGAGTCATGGGCGTACATGATGATGGACGTATCGTCTGGGATGAATTTGCAGGACAATCCATCACATTTTTGCCCCTGATCTACTTAGGTCAGATGAACTGGTTATGGTTGCTCGTCGGTTTTGCGCTATTCAGATTATTTGATATCTGGAAACCTTGGCCGATCCGGGTGATTGACCGTCAGGTCGACGGTGGCTTCGGCATCATGCTGGATGACATTATTGCCGGTCTTTGGGCGGCTCTTTGTATTTTGCTTTATTTTTACTTCACAGTGGCATAAGCCATATTTAGGATTAGAACATGTCAACGACTGTTATTATTCTTGCTGCAGGTAAAGGCACGCGCATGCGTTCAAGCTTACCGAAAGTATTACAACCTCTTGCAGGACGTCCTTTACTGAGTCATGTCATTGAAACGGCAAAAAAATTAAATGCAGATAATATTATTACGATTTATGGTCATGGTGGTGACCGTGTTCAAACAGCATTTGCACAACAGGATATTAAATGGGTAAAACAGGCTGAACAGCTGGGTACCGGACATGCGGTGCAAATGACCTTGCCTGTACTGCCTAACGACGGCGTATCTCTGATTCTTTCCGGCGATGTACCGTGCATTAATCCTGTGACCTTGCAAAAATTACTCGATGCCACCGCAGAAACCGGTATTGGTCTGGTGACCCTTACCCTGCCGGATGCCAATGGTTATGGCCGTATTGTGCGTGAACAGGGTCAGATCCAGGCCATTATTGAACATAAAGATGCCAACGATGCCCAACGTCAGATCAAGGAAATCAATACCGGTATTTATGCGGTCAGCAATGCCAAGTTGCATCAATGGCTGCCAAATTTAAGCAATGACAATGCGCAGGGTGAATATTACCTGACCGATATTGTGGCGATGGCTTTGGCAGATGGTATGCAAGTTGCATCGGTAGAACCTGAGCAGGCTTTCGAAGTTGAAGGGGTAAATGACCGTGTGCAGCTCGCTGCTTTAGAGCATCAGTTCCAGGCTTATCAAGCCAAACAGCTAATGCATCAAGGTGTACATCTGATTGATCCAAGCCGCTTTGACTTGCGTGGCAATTTAACTGTCGGTCAGGATGTCCGCATTGATATCAATGTGATTATCGAAGGTGATTGCGAGCTGGGCGACAACGTTGAAATTGGCGCCGGCTGTATTATCAAGAATACCAAGATTGCAGCTGGCACCAAGGTTCAGCCATATAGCATTTTAGATAGCGCCATCGTTGGGGAAGATACCCAAATTGGACCTTTTGCACGACTCCGTCCGGGTGCAAAACTCGCAGCTGAGGTACATATCGGTAACTTCGTTGAAGTTAAAAATACCACGATTGGTCAAGGCTCTAAAGCCAACCACTTTACCTACCTGGGTGATGCTGAAATCGGTGCCGGTTCTAATATCGGTGCAGGAACCATTACCTGTAATTATGATGGTGCGAACAAGTTTAAAACGATTATTGGTGATCAGGCCTTTATTGGCTCGAACAGTTCATTGGTGGCACCTGTAAAAATTGGCAATGGCGCCACAGTCGGTGCAGGCTCAACGATTACCCGTGATGTGGAAGACAACAGTTTGGCAGTAGAGCGCTCTAAGCAATTTGCCAAAGAAAACTATCCACGTCCGCAAAAAATCAAGAAATAAGGGGAATAAATATGTGTGGTATCGTTGGTGGCATTGCAGAACGTAGCATTACCAATATTTTGATTGAAGGTTTAAAACGCCTGGAATACCGTGGTTATGATTCAGCAGGTTTGGCACTCATTAACAACAGCCAAGTCCTACGTGAACGCCGTGTCGGTAAGGTTGCGAACCTTGAACAGGCTGTGAATGAATCACAGATTAGTGGTTCACTTGGCATTGCGCATACACGCTGGGCGACCCATGGCAAACCGACTGAAGAAAATGCCCATCCGCATATTTCTGAAAATGTGGCAGTGGTGCATAACGGAATTATCGAAAACTATCAGGAACTCAAAGATGATCTTGAAGCTTTGGGCTATGTGTTTACCTCACAGACTGATACTGAAGTGGTTGCCCATCTGATCAATGATGCACTGAAATCTACCCCGAGCCTGTTAGAAGCTGTACGCCAAGTGGTTCCGCAATTGAAAGGTGCCTATGCCCTGGGCATCGTACATACTGACCACCCGGATGAACTGATTACCGTGCGTGAAGGTTCTCCACTGGTGATTGGTGTCGGGATTGGTGAAAACTTCATTAGTTCAGATCAATTAGCCTTACTTCCAATTACTAACCGTTTTATCTACCTGGAAGAAGGTGATATTGCCCGTTTGACCCGCACCACCATTGAGGTCTTTGTCGATGGTCAACTGGTAGATCGTCCGGTCAAGGAACTGGATGCTGCGGTCAGCAATGCGTCTAAAGGTGAATACAAGCACTATATGCTCAAAGAAATTTATGAGCAGCCTGAAGCGATTAAACAGACCATTTCCCAAGCCTTAAATGGCAATGACCTGCGCGAAGACTTCCTTGCCAGTGCGGAACAAGACTTTTCAAAAATCCAGCAAATCCAGATTATTGCCTGTGGTACCAGCTATCATGCCGGCATGATTGCCAAATACTGGTTTGAACAGCTGATTGATCTACCTTGCCAGGTCGAGATTGCTAGCGAATTCCGTTATCGCACGCCGGTGATTGTGAATCACACGCTATATGTGTGTATTTCCCAATCTGGTGAAACTGCTGATACTTTAGCTGCATTACGTGATACGCAAAAACGTGCAACTGCCAAAGGCCTGGACATTACCACGATGACCATCTGTAACGTGGCGACCTCTTCGATGGTGCGTGAAACCCAGCATAGTCTGTTGACACTAGCAGGCCCTGAAATTGGTGTGGCTTCAACCAAAGCTTTTACTACCCAGCTTGCTGCATTGATGCTGTTGGTACTCAAAATCGGTTCTGTAAAAAATACGATTTCTACAGAACAAATGACGGAGATCACCACAGAACTTTGGCATACGCCTAAAGTGATTCTGGATACCTTGCGTCATGACGATGAAATTTTACGTCTCTCTGAACTGTTTGTTGAGAAGCAGCATTGCCTGTTTTTGGGCCGTGGTACCCATTTCCCGATCGCTCTGGAAGGTGCCCTCAAACTGAAAGAAATTTCATATATTCATGCTGAAGGTTATGCTGCAGGTGAGCTGAAACACGGGCCATTAGCACTGGTCGACAATGACATGCCGGTGGTGATTCTGGCGCCACAGGATGACATGCTGGACAAGCTTAAATCCAATATGGAAGAAGTTCAGGCACGTGGTGGCGAGCTATTTGTGTTTGCTGATGAGCACAGCGGTATTAAAGCCAAAGAGCGCAAGCACGTGGTACATATTCCATCAGTAAATGCAGTACTGGCACCGATTGTGTATAGCATCCCGGTGCAGTTACTCTCTTATCATGTGGCAGTGCTACGTGGTACGGATGTGGATCAGCCACGCAACCTGGCAAAATCGGTTACTGTAGAATAATTAAAATTGAATCGAGGCTGGGAATGTATTTAGGTAATAAAGTATCACCCTAGGTAATATAGTTTCATCTTTAGTAATAAAGTATCATCTCATATTGATTAAAGATTGATCGCCTGCTATTCTGAATAAATAAAGAATAGCGGGCGATTTGTTATGGTTACAGAACATCAGCAGAAACGCTGGATCAAAGAAGGACGTGGTCAAGGCTATCTAAAAGATTATAAGCCATGGATTACTGTACGAGATGTTAGCTCAAAAGGTCGTTCTCACCGAGTTTTTGGCCATACAACGAAACGCACCCATCATTTATTATCCGATTTAGAACTTGCAATTTTTCTACTTTTAGACTGGAATCCGTTAATTACTGATATCAGAGAGCAGTTCCCCTTGCCTCTCAACACTACGCTCGAAATTTCAGAAGGAGCCCAAATATCTCACCCCAAAATTAAAGATACTCTACAAACTATAAGTTCAAGTTTTTATGTAAATAGTCAAAGTACTAACCAACCAAATTTTGTCATCCGAACTAAATACACAAATAGCTTAAAGGATGAGAGAATCATTGAAAAACTAGAGCTTGAGCGTAGATATTGGAAAAGTACAGATACACCTTGGTATATCCTTACAGAAAAAGAAATTCCTTCCGTTATTTTGAATAACATCAAATGGCTTTATCCAGCCATGAGAGAATCTAGTACTGAATTTTACAATCGTTTAAACGATTATATTCATATATTTACACAGTATCCTGAGCTCGACTTAATTACTTTAAGTAAAAAAATAGATCAAGTGTATAATTTAACGATTGGTACGTCTTTAGCTGAGCTCCGAGAACTGCTTGCTCAACGCTATTTTATTTTCGATATAACTAAAGACTATAAAAAGATTAAAGCCTCTGAGATCAAGTTAGGTAATTTTGAAATATGGAAGGAGATTCGCCATGTTTCGAATCAATAGTGTATATAAGTTTCAAGGTAAAGATTACCGAATTCTTAAAATTATTCCTTCTCATATTATCTGGATTGATTTAAATCATCCCAATGCCAATCCCTCTATAATTAAAAAAGAAGAACTGATTACAGCCATAGAAGTAGGCGAAGCAGAAATAACCGATGATCCTTTTGCCGATATCTCCTTGATTAATGTGACAGAAGACTCTGTACAGCAAAAAAAACGTGATATGGGAATGAACATTATAGATTTACTCATATCTAATGAGCATTTCTATGATCCATCTATTCGTTTTAGCCTTGTTAAAATAATTACTGAGCAGCATAAAACAACTCATCAAACCATTTATAGATTAGCACGTCGATACTGGCAACGAGGTCAAACACCAAATGCACTTATTCCCAGTTATAACAATTCTGGTGCTAAAGGTGTTAAACGTATTGCAAAAAATAAAAAACTAGGTAGGCCAAGAAAATATAGTGAAGGTGTTGGTGCATTAGTTGATCAGAATGTCGAGCGACTTTTCAGAATTAATATTAATAAATATATGTTAACGAAGGATAAATATTCTTTGAGTTATGCCTATCGTAAATTTTCTACGATGTATCATTCATTATTTCCAGATACTGCTGATAGCGAAATTCCGACCATCTGGCAATTTAAATATTTTTATGAGCGTGAGTTTCCAAAAGTAACTCAACTTACTGCTCGAACCAATCCAATTATCTATGCAAAAGACATCCGAGAGCTCCATTCAACTGTCAACACCCAAGTCCTAGGGCCAGGTTCTCGCTATGAAATTGATGCAACAATTGCTGATATTTATCTTGTATCAGATTCAGATCGTGCCTGTATTGTCGGAAGACCCACTATTTATTTAGTTGCTGACGTATTTAGTAGAATGGTGGTTGGTTTCTATATTGGATTTGAAAATGCCTCCTATGTAACTGCAATGCAAGCTCTACAAGTCGCCATGACAGATAAAGTTGAGTTATGCAAACAATATGGTTATGAAATTACATATGAT
This sequence comes from Acinetobacter sp. CIP A162, assembly GCF_000367905.1. Lineage (GTDB taxonomy): Bacteria > Pseudomonadota > Gammaproteobacteria > Pseudomonadales > Moraxellaceae > Acinetobacter > Acinetobacter lwoffii. Next base: position 36,546 of record NZ_KB849161.1, read on the forward strand.
GACTGGCCATGTATTGGATTACCCGATGCTATTTTAGCAGATCGAGGAGAATTATTAGGGCATCAGATTGAAGCTTTAGAATATAACTTTTCTATTCGTATCGAAAATACTGCACCTTATCGTGGAGATTTAAAACCAATTGTTGAACGTTATTTCAGAACTATTCAGACAAAATTTAAGCCTTTTGCTTCTGGTGTAGTACAACAGGTTAAAGAAAAAAAACGTGGGGGCTCTGACTACCGGTTAGATGCAACACTTACTATAACTGAATTTAAGCAGATCATTATTGGTTCAATACTTGCACATAATACATCACATCAATTGACAACTTATGATCGTGATATAGATATGCCTAGCGATTTGCCTTTAGTTCCTATTCATTTATGGAATTGGGGAATACAACATCGTGTGGGTCAGTTAAAACAAGTTTCTGAAAAAGCATTACGTGTTGCTTTATTACCTAAAATTAAAGCGACCTTGTCTGACCTTGGCCTAAAAATGTTTGGAGTATTTTATAATTGCCCTGAAATATATAAACAAGGCTGGATGCATCGTAAAAAATCTATTTCTCGTCCAGAATCATTTCAAGTGGCTTATGATCCAAGTAATGCAGAAATAATTTATGTGTTTTATCAGGAGCATAGTTTAGATTATTGGGAAGCTACAATTTCTCCAAGATCTAGAGAATTCATGGGCTGTAGTTTTTGGGAAGTTTGGCAGGTTCAACACGAACAAAAGAAAACAAAAGCCGCTCAAAATCTAAAAACCAATAGGTCTCAAGCAAACCTTGAAGAACATATTGAATCAATTATTGCTCGGGCAGATGCAAAAAAACCTTCTTCAACACTTAGTAAAAAAGAACGTTTAACTGATCTTCGTAAAAATAAACAAGCTGAAAAAGATAGTGAACGATTGAAACAGAGAAACAACAGCCAAAAATCGTCAAAATCTGTCTTTACGGTTCTAGACCACTCTGAACAGTCTTCAGAAAATCAAAGTAATATTATTCCTATGCCTAAGTCTAGACAATTTATAGATTTAGAAAATGATGAAGATTACAAACTACGTTTTGGCATTTATCAAGAGTTACTAGATGACCTTGGAGATTCTGGCGATGAAAATTGATATTCACTAAATTCAAATAAGCAGGATACAATTATGACTAATAAAAACGACCATGCAGTGTATACAGCAAGTCCTGTTTCCGACTATCAGGGAAATCCTTTTATCGAAGCCTTACCCGAAATTTTTGAGGCAAAAGATACTATCCAAGCCATTAGAGGTACTATCGAATTTAAATTATCTGATCGACAACTCCCCAACAATACTCGTGCTCATATTATATCCCAGTTATTAAATAATTTTTTTCACCCTATTAAACGGCATTTAACATTAGAACAAAAAATTTCTATTATGTTAAGAAAGGGGTATGTAGGACGTAATATTACTACAGGTGATTTAAGTCGGCATTTACAAAATAGTTTTGAACATATTAAAAGCAATGATTTTAATGCTTCCCGCCATACAAATTTAATATCAACAGCACAGAGTCTAGTGTTTATTGGCTTCTCTGGTAGTGGCAAAACAACCACATTAAATCGCATTCTTAGAAATTATCCACAAAAAATTTATCATCCTGAACATAATTTCACTCAACTGGTCTATCTAAAAATAGACTGCCCATATAACGGCTCACTTAAATCTCTATATTTAAGTTTCTTTAGTGCTGTTGACCGTGCTTTAGGAACTAGTTATGAACAACAATACACTCAAAAAAGACATAATGAACAAAAGCTCTTGCAACTTATGGGACACATTGCCCATCTTCATGCAATCGGTCTTTTGGTGATTGATGAAATTCAACACCTCATGGCAAACAGATCTAAAAATTCTGATGAAATGTTGAATTTCTTTGTGACTTTAGTGAATGTTTATAGCTTGCCAATCATTATGGTAGGAACACCTAAAGCAAGTAACATATTTGAACGTGATCTGCGCTCATCACGTCGAGCTGTAGGTTTTGGTTCAATTCACTGGGAACCTATAAAAAATGAGCCTGCAATAAAAACCCCAGATGGGAAAGTTCGAAAATCTGAGTGGATGACATTTACAGATGCTCTTTGGAAATATCAGTGGTTAAGAAAAGCTGATCTCGCACTCTCAGAGGAGTTACGACAATGCTGGTTTGATCTAACCCAAGGTATTTTAGACGTAACAGTTAAGCTTTTTGTCCTTGCACAAATACGAGCAATTGAATCTGGTTTAGAACGAATCACTGTAAAATTGCTCCAAAATACATATCAAGAAGACTTTAAACCAATTCATCATATTATAGATGCCTTACGTTCAGGTGATGCTCGACGAATTGCACAATATCCTGATTTGATCACACCTGAAATTGACAGACAATTGTTAAAACTTTTTTCCAAAATCGAAGAAAGTGCAATTGAGCAAGAAGATGAGCTTGATGAATATCAAGGACATGATGAATCTATGCGTTTACATGCTCTGTTACTTGAGCTTGGTTATGACTCCAAGATTTTGATACCGATGGTTAAAAAAGTATTTATTAAACATCCTGACAAGCATTTGACCGAACTACTATCAATTATTTTGGACTGGTTAAAACAGAATGAAGATTCAACAAAGAGCCCTCCACTCTCCAAACCTAAAATATCCAAACCTAAACTACTTAAATATGATCAATGGCATACATTGGATTCAGTTGACTTACGTTTTCAATTTTCACAAAAAAAGAGTGGTCAAAGCTTTTATGATCATCTAAAAACTGAAACAGATTTGATCTTTGATATACCTGATTGGATCAAACAAGTGAGTTAGTTATGCTAAATTTCCCTATGCCTTATGAACATGAGCTAATTTATAGTACGGTGGCTCGTGCTGGAATCCGCTTGGCATTTGAAAGTCCCAAGCAATTACTTGATGCTGTATTTGAAAATAGACAGGTTATTGCGACGGTTGATTTACCCTGCCATCTTAATGCGATCGTTAATCAGTATTCTGAACAACAATTGACTCTACAAAATATAATATACAAACATACATTATTTCCTATATATGCACCTTTTGTGCCTGAAGCAAGAAGAAAACAATGTATCAAATGGATGGGTAATATTTCACAAGGTTCGGTACATCTTTCTTTGGGAATTAATGCTTCACGAGTCCCTATTATTCATAGACTACGTTACTGTCCACAATGTCTGAAAGAGCAAGCGCTTCAAAAAGGAGAATTTTACTGGTTGAGTTTATGGCAAATTCAGGGAGCTTGCTGTCCGCAACACGGTAATCTTGTAGAATCAAGACTAGATTTAAGATCATTACATCGACATGACTTTATAGCACCTTCAGATGTTTTTTGTACTGAGTGGAATCAGGTACCAGCAACAAGTGATGAACTTTTCATTAGTTCTAAAATAATAGAATTGTTATCTACACCGCCTTTTGTATCACCGAGTTATGAACAGTGGACGATGTTTTATAATGAACTAGCCAGACGGAATAACTGTATCCGTGGGGAAAACCAAATTGCTTTCGATCAAATTTTAGAAAAAATATCATTAAGGTGGCCAGAAAAATTTCTTCAGCAATATCATTTAGATGACTTAGCTTCTGAAACCAGTTGGCTACGTCATATTTTTAGAAAGCATCGCAAAAGCTTTAGTTATCTGGAGCATATTATTACAATCGAAGCTTTTTTAAATACTGACTGGTCTTTTACAGATATCTTCACTCAAGTTAAGTCCTTCCAGAAAGCAACTACTCAACAGAATAATCAAATAAAATTCCAGGATACTAATTTTGAAATAACTAGAGCTGAGAATCGTGAAAAATGGGTAGGTTTAGTACAAGAACATGGGGTTAAACCGGCTCGTCACCTGCAGGCAGCTCTTTATGCATGGTTATATCGAAACGATAAAGACTGGCTATTGCAGACAAACCAAAATTTCCATCAGAAATTTATTCCTCAAGAGGCTAAAATTGATTGGCAAAAACGCGATCTTTTTTATGTAAAGCAACTTATCCAACTTAATAATACTTTAATCTGGGATTTAGATAGCCCGAGACGCTCTATGAAATGGTGGTTTAAACAGACGTCTACTTCAAATACATTAGAGAAAAATTTACATAAATTACCTCTGATTCAACTTTTTCTAGAACGGTATAGTGAAAATATTAGCTGTTATCAAATCAGACGCCTAACAAAAGTGTTTATCGATATTAAAATCAATAAACAATCAATTCCTCAGTGGCGCATTCTACGAAAAGCTGGATTAAGTGAAGAACGAATGACATCTGAAACGAAAAGATTTCTAGAATATATCACTCTTGAATTCTCTCAAATTATTCAAAATTAATTTGATTAAATCGTTACCTTACTGAAATTAAACTTTGAAATTTCAATAAAATAAGCTTTAATATATGCAGTATTTTTCAATCAACTAAAGATTCAAATGGTAAAGAATAGATGACAAAAATTAAAAATTTTCCTGAAAATGCTAGAATTACTTTTTTAGGTTCTATTTTTAAAGAAAGAAAAAATCCTGAATGCTATATAAATATTGGATTAGAAAATTATAAATATTCAATAGAAAATCAGAGATATATACTGAAATATGCTCGTTTTTCTAATATGCCATTATTAGCGCGCAACCGACGTTTCAATCAGACTGAAACCTTTACTCCTTTTAATGAATCTACTATCACCATTCAAATTGATAACTTTCAAAAATGGAATATTTTAATTAATGAGTCAGGACAATATAATTTCAGCAATATTGTTAGCGATATTAATGAAAAATATAAAGATATTGAAATTATTTTACCCCAGATAGAACTCGCTAGAGTATTATTCTTGCATAATGCCTATCTATCTCGTAGTGCACTGGATCAAACACGTCTTTCTGGTGAATTTGATATCATAAAGGGAGAGAATCAAACTGTGGTCAATATTCCTACATTCTGTAACTTCCCACCATCCCAATATGATAATGTCGGAATGCGCCGCTTGCTCGCATGGATATTACTCGATACAGAAGCACGAACATCTTTCGAAAGCATCTCCAAAAAATTTTTAAGTGAGAAGTTTCAGACCAAAGTCCGAGAATACTGGAACTTTAATTTTGTCCCACCCTCATTAAAAGGTGCTGAAATCACATTAAAAGTATATTTTAGTCCGAAGAAAAACAAATATTATGTAAATGAAATTCTAGCAATATCAAACTTACCCAGTGAAATTAATCATACTGTCATTTTCTGCAGTCCTAAATTTACGGTAAAAAATACTCAGGAAAGCTCTCAGGGCTCTTCCAGAGGTAGTAAGCATCTCCAAGATGAAGATCCTATAATTGATGATAAAAAAGAAGCAAATAGTGATAAAAAAATAGCAATTATTGATTCACCTAAAATCACACTAGCACTCTCATCTCCTTTTGAAACGAAAAAAGCAGTAATTAAACGTTCTGGTAAAAAGGGCAGCTTTAATAACGATGATATAACTACCTTACCTGAACCTGACGTCGGTACAGGGGAATCCACTATTTTTGGAGAAATTGGCCGGGGGGAATTTGAAAATTGTCAAGATGAGAGTGATGACCTTAAACTATTTATGAAAAGATTTGAATCATTTCAAGCTATGATTGAGGAATTCAGATCACAGAATAATATTCTATCAAAATTTAGATTTACCATTTCTAAGCTTCCCGCTGTCAATCGATCCAAGCTACATAAGACCGATGATGGCAACTTTCGAAGTATTGCGGAAGTACAGCTAGAATTTCAAGGTAAAAAATTTTCCATTCTAGAAATTGATACTAGCGACAATTACAAACCACTTTCAACATTAATTGTTAAAGTCGAAGATTTTGAAGCCTGGGATCAAAATTTTCCAATTTTTAAACAACAGATTATTAGACGTTCTTTGCGTTGGCCCACGGCAAAATCCTTAAAAGATATTGGCATTCCCAAAGGCATTAACCATCCAAAAAACAAATTTGAGATAAGTGAGTCTGATAAAGAGTTTGCAGATTGGTTAAAGCGGTTTACAGAAGCCTTAAAATCTGCTTAATAGTTTTCTCTATGCTCTATGGCATAAATATTTGGATCTTTGAATTTAACTCACCCACCTTTAAGATGATACTTTATTACTAGACATCCTATAAAATTAAGAATATATGATTATGTACGATGATACTTTATTTTTAATAAGTTATGATCATAAGTTATTAAAATCAAGCACTTAATAAAACTTAGGATGAAGCTTTATTACTAGCTTACAAGACGATGTAAATTATTACGCTGACTGGGCTCAACGGATCTTAGTAAAGATAAAATCGATATAAAATTAAACGGCAACTTGGATAATAGGACCTATTTTCCTTCTATAATCATACTTTCCTTACTTCGCAGGAATTATTTCGAGAATTTAGATGACACAACTTACTTGTTTTAAAGCATATGACATCCGCGGCAAACTCGGTACAGAACTCAATGAAGAAATTGCTTATAAAATCGGTCGTGCTTATGGGCAAATTTATCAACCAAAGAAGATTGTGGTGGGCAGCGACATCCGTCTCAGCAGTGAAGATTTAAAACAAGCCACTATCAAAGGTCTCAATGATGCGGGTGTTGATGTATTAGATTTAGGTATAACGGGGACTGAAGAAGTCTATTTCGGTGCCTTTCATCTAGATGTTCAAGGTGGGATCGAAATCACGGCAAGCCACAACCCGATAGACTATAACGGCATGAAATTGGTCCGCGAAAATGCACGTCCGATTGGAGCGGATTCAGGTTTAAAAGAAATTCGTTTATTGGCTGAATCAGGCAACTTTAATGAAGTTATCGCTAAAGGCAAAACTGAAAAATACAATATTCTGCCTGAATATATTGATCATTTAATGTCGTATATTGATCCTGCAAAAATTCGCCCACTCAAATTAGTCATGAATGCGGGCAATGGCGCTGCTGGTCATGTGGTTGATGCCATTGAAGCAAAGTTCAAACAACTTAACCTTCCAGTAGAATTGATTAAAATTCACAATGAAGCGGATGGTAACTTCCCAAATGGTATTCCGAATCCAATTCTGGTTGAGAACCGTAATAGCACCCGTGAGGCGGTCATTCAGCATGGTGCGGATATGGGTATCGCTTGGGATGGTGACTTTGACCGCTGCTTCTTATTTGATGAAAAAGGCCAATTTATTGAAGGTTATTACATCGTCGGTCTATTGGCGCAAGCATTCTTACTGAAACAATCTGGTGAGAAAATTGTGCATGACCCTCGTCTTGTTTGGAACACCTTTGATGTCATTGAACAGTACCAAGGTGAAGCTATTCAATCAAAATCAGGACATTCATACATCAAAGAAAAAATGCGTGAGCATAATGCTGTCTATGGTGGCGAGATGAGTGCGCATCATTATTTCCGTGATTTTGCTTACTGTGATAGCGGTATGATTCCATGGTTATTGGCAATTTCCGTGCTCTCAGAAACCCAGCAAACCCTGTCTTCACTGGTTGAAGGCATGATTGAAAAGTTCCCTTGCTCGGGTGAGATCAATTTTAAAGTTGCAGATACTCAAGCCACCATTCAAAAGATTTTTGCTCACTTTTCCGATCAAAATCCTGCGATTGATGAAAAAGATGGTATCAGCCTAAATTTTGGTGCATGGCGCTTCAATGTTCGAGCATCGAATACAGAGCCATTATTGCGCTTAAATATTGAGAGTCGAAAAGATCAAAATCCAAAAACAATGCAAGACTATGTGGATGAATTGACTCGACTGATTCAAGGTTAAATAATATTCATCCTAAAATAAAAAGCCATTCAATTGATTGAATGGCTTTTTAACAGATTTTTAAGACAGCTTTCTCAATTTAGTAAAATAATGAACGATCTAAAGGTATATCAATACCTAAAGACACTCCACTATCACCACCATGTACATCAGAATCACTGACCCATCCACTCAATTTAAGGGGTATATTTGGGCGGATATAATGTGTCCATGTTAAATCTAAAGCTTTCACTTCATCTTTTTGTGGAAATGCACGATTAATTTCTAGCGCAGCTTGATTTACTTTTGCCCATAAGACTCGACCATTTAGACGATTCATAGCATCAATGCGAATATCTCCGCCCATACTGTACATTTGACCATCTCCCCCCATAGCATGCGCTAAAGGAAAACCATGTTGGTAATAACCATCGGTATAAATATAGTGGCTATAAGAAATACCCCGAACTTCTCGATTGGTACGTGTATCCGCCCATTCAGTATAAAGCTGGAACGGCATATTTTTCACTTGTGAGGAATAGTCTAGCCCTGCCAAATACATTTTTTTCGCAGGCAATAGACCAGCCTCATCTTCCCCAACAAATTCTCCATAAATACTGACTGGGGTATCTAACCACTGGTGTAAATTTAAACGTGCATCCAGACCTGCGATTTGATTAGACTTATCTAGAGCACCATCATCAAAGTTGTCATTACCTTTAATCGCATTCCATAATGAATCAAAACTTTCTGACCGCCCTTCACCTCCCCATTGAAGAATTCGAGAAGCACCTAGCTCCAAGTACGGCAATGGCTGTGCAGTTAAACGAAATCCTAATAGTTTGGCATCTGGAATTGCATGGTAATCATCCAATTGTCCCGCAAAAGCTTGGTATTGCCAAGGCCCGATCCAAGACAGCCACTTTGTTTCAAATGCTTGTTGTTCAGCACGCTGCATGGTCAATCCATAGACTGGACGGCTTGCATCACCACGAATTAAGCTACCCTCATGTCCAGGACCCCAATAGGTAGGGATTTGACCAGCAATCAACCATTGATTCCACAAGTTTCCCGCAAGATATGAGCCTTCTACATTTACATCTTGCCCATGATCAATAATTGGATCTTTTTCAGCATTGACTCGCAGTCTTGCATCCCACTGCTTTCCACCTGCATTTATTTCAAACGTCGCTTGATATTGCGATTTTTGCTCATCAGCAAACTTTTGAGGTAGATTTTGAGGATCAGATTCAGCATATAAACTGACTTTGGCCGTTGTATTTTCCGCACTTAAAGCAGCTTGCACGGAGTCCAAAACTTGCTGCTGAACTTGATTATCAATCTTGGCATTAGACAAAGCACGTTGTATTTCATCGCCACTCAAAGGCCATGTTGAAGTACTAATTTGAATCACGCCTTGTTGGTTTAACCAATTTAAATCCGTGCGTAAATCTTCATTATTTAAGACAATCCCTTGAGCTGCTACAGGCAGTGCTAAAGCAGATAAAATGGCAAATGACAAAACCCTAATACTTTGATATTTCATAACTATTCTTCAATTTAGCTTGTTTTAACAACATCATAGCGAGTTTTATCTACAATTGCAGAATATGCATATGCTGGTTTGCATAATCACTACATTATTCACTCATCGTTTTAAACAGCGCTATCTTTATACTTCTCCAAATCAATGTCACATCCCAACCTAACTTATTGTTAAGTCAAGTGTTAATCTTTAGTAAAACCATTCGGATTTTGCTTTTGCCAGTTCCAGCTATCTTTCAACATATCTTCTAAACCATATTGAGGCTGCCAATCTAACTCTGCGACAGCACGGGCATTATCAGCAAATGAGGTTGCAACATCACCTTCTCGACGAGGTACATATTCAAAAGGTATATCAATACCATTTACCCTCTCAAAAGTATCTCGAATTTGTTTTACTGAAATCCCATTGCCTGTACCAATATTCCAAGCGCGGCATCCTTGCGTTTTTAAACGATGATTCAATGCGCATAAATGTGCATTCGCCAAATCGACCACATGAATATAATCACGAACACCTGTACCATCTACCGTCTCATAATCATTGCCAAAAATTGACAACTTATCACGACGGCCGACTGCCACCTGTGTGACATAAGGCATCAAATTATTGGGTATCCCTTGTGGGTCTTCACCAATTTGACCACTTTGATGTGCCCCTACAGGGTTAAAATAACGCAGCAAAGCGATTGACCAACGCTCATCTGCTAATGCCAATTTCTCAAGTAATTGCTCGACAATCAGTTTGGTATAGCCATAGTTATTACTTGGCATACCTGTAGGCATGGTTTCATTCAAGGGTGAAATATTGGCTTCATCATAGACTGTTGCAGATGAACTAAAGACCAACTTAAAGACTTGAGCACGCTCCATCGCTTTAACTAAGCTAATAGAACCCGAGATATTATTTTCAAAATATTTTAGTGGCTCTTTTTGGCTTTCACCCACAGCTTTTAAACCTGCAAAGTGAATCACTGCATCAATAGAATGATGCTGAAAAATTTGATCTAAAATTTGCTGATCGAGAATATCACCTTCAACAAAATCTAATGTTTTAGCTACCAACGCTTGAACACGTGCTAAAGATTCGACAGAACTGTTGGACAAATTATCCAGTACAACAACCTCATGCCCTGCGCTCAAAAGTTGAATACAAGTATGTGAACCAATATAACCAGCACCACCTGTTACTAAAATTTTAGCCATTTGTTTTTCCTAATAATATGTGTAGTAAGCCTTGCGTTGAACCATCTAAATCCGAAATATCCTTTCGATCACCATTTAATATTGGAAGTAGCTGATTGGCAATTTCTTTGCCTTTTTCTACCCCCCATTGATCAAACGGGTTAATATTCCAAAGCACCGACTGTACAAAAACTTTATGTTCATACATTGCGATCAACATGCCCAAACTATATGGATTTAGCTCTTGCAATAAAATGGTTGTATTTGGTTGATTACCTTCATATTGTTTATATTCCGGCAAATCTTGTACTTCATGTTGATTTAAAGCTTGATTACCAAATGCAAGTAAGCGCGATTGAGCCAAACAATTAGATAAGGCCAAATGATGCTGTTCCACCAGCGCCTCTGCATTATCGACATAGGTAAATTGTTGGGCCTGATAGCGCTGCACCGGCGCAATGAAATCACAACTCACTGCTTGGCTGCCTTGATGCAGCAATTGGTAAAAGGCATGCTGTGCATTCGGACCGACTTCCCCCCATATAATCGGGCAAGTATCCCAGTCCACTTTTTTACCATTACGCTGAATCGATTTACCATTCGACTCCATTTCCAACTGCTGCAAATAAGAGGCAAAATATTTCAAACGCCCATCATAGGGCAGTACTGCATGAGTTTGAATATCAAGGAAATTATTATTCCACGCACCCAATAAGCCCATTAATACAGGAATATTTTGTTCGAAAGGTGCCGTCTGAAAATGCAGGTCTACCGCATATGCACCAGCTAACAGTTGTTTAAAGCCATCAACTCCAATTGTCAGTGCAATCGGTAAACCGATACATGACCAAAGTGAATAGCGACCGCCGACCCAATCCCAGAGCAAAAATTGGTTTTCAGCTGCAATGCCCCATTCGGTCATTTTATCTGCTTTAGTAGATACGCCAATAAAATGATGCTTTAAAATTTGTGATTCTTGTCCAAGTGCTTTTTCAAGCCATAAACGCACTGTTTGCGCATTAGATAAGGTATCAATGGTCCCGAACGATTTTGAAGAAATAATAAACAGCGTGGTTTCGGGACGAAGTTGATGCAATAAATCTGAAAGCTGGCTACCATCAATGGTCGAAACAAAATGTACATTGAGTGGCTTATATGTGGATTTTTTGAAATCAGATAAGGCATGACTCACCATCAGTGGTCCTAAATCTGACCCTCCAACACCAATATTCACCACATCTTGAATGACTTCACCAGTTGCGCCGCGGCACTGACCCGCATGAATTTTTTCTACCAAAGCATACATACGCTCAAGTTGTGTATGGACTTGAGCAGCTATTTTAGAATGCTGCGAATCCTGTTTTGGCAACCGCAGCGCCCAATGCATGGCTGCACGCTGTTCGGTATAGTTAATTTCTTCAGTAGAAAATAAACGCTTTATCCACGACGTTAAATCTTGTGTCTGTGCCCACTGGACTAGGTTTTTGACAACGGGCTGATTGACTCTATGTTTACTAAAATCAAAAACCACCGGCTCTAAATTCACAGAGAATTTTTCGAATCGCTGAGGGTCCTCAGCAAAGAGTTCTGTTAAATGCTTATTTTCAAATTCAGCTTTTAAACCATGAAGTCCGCCTACAACTGAATCTACATGTTCGACCGTATAGGGTTGAGTTTTAATAGCCATTAGCGTCCTACCCCCATATATGCGAAACCTTGAGACTTCACATACGCTGGATCATAAATATTGCGCCCATCCAAAATAAGTGGGTGCTGCATGGTTTTAAGCAATTCGGTATAACTAGGACTCCAATATTGTTTCCATGCAGTCAATAAACACAAAGCATGCGCATCTTGCACTGCCTCATATTGCTCTGTGCAATATATAAGATCAGGTCGCTCACTATATATTTTTTTAATTTCATCCAAGGCTTGAGGATCGTGTAATTTAACTTTTACACCTTGGGCCCATAGTGCTGCCAACATGGCATGTATAGGAGATTGTCGCGTACTGGACGTTTTTTCTTTAAACGCAGCGCCCCATATCGCAACAGTTTTCCCTTTTAAATCACCATGATAATAATTCCATAATTTACGGAATAAAACTTCTTTTTGCTGCTCATTAATTTCCCAAACTTGTGCAAGGAGTTGGCTATTTGCACCCACACCTAACACCGTATGCGTTAGAGTCTGAATATCATGTGAAAAGTTTTCTCCACCAAAACCTGCCCCCGGATAGAGATAAGATCCTCCAATACGGTTATCTGCAGCCATTCCCTGACGAACTGACTCAATATCAATGCCTAATTTTTCAGCAACCATTGCCAAGTCATTGATATAACTAATTCGTGTCGCCAACATGCCGGAGATACTCAACTTGCTAAATTCGGCATCTAAAATGGGCATAAAAAGATACTGCTGCTGACGTGGAAATAAAGGGCGTAAGAGTTCCTTAATTTTAATTTGAGCAGCATCTGATGCGGACCCAACAATCAACTGCTTGGCTTGGGCAAAACTTTGTAAAGCGTTTCCTTCCTGAATCATGTCAGGTAAATAAACCCACTCATCTTCCTGCAAAATTTTTACAAATTTTTCTGTCCCATGCATTCCTAAAGTAGACGCATTGATCATCAGTTTAGGGTGAATAATGGGACGAGACTTTAATTGTTTTAATATCTCAATCGCTTGAGTTTCTTCAGCTGGGTTAAAACTGAAGAAATAGGCATCTGCATCTAATGGAATATCATTAAAATCGCAGTATTTTAAAAAACTACTTTGTTGTTTGTTGAGTAGATTTTTTACAGCTTCATCTTGGATATACATTTGTTCGCTTTCATACGTTTTCAGTGGTTCATACCAAAAAACGTGATGACCGCATTCTGCTAGCAAAGCAGCAAATACACCTGTAAAGAGTGTTTGTCCAAATACTGCAACCTTCATATCAATCTCTTTTTATAGTTTTAGTTCTTTGATCAGCGCTTTAAATTCTTCACCTAATTTTGGATGGTCTACGCCATAATGTAAAACTGCTTTGAGATAGCCCAATTTATTGCCGCAATCAAAGGTTTGCCCTTTCATGCGATAGGCTTCCACCGTATCGGTTGCTTGCAAAGCTGCAATTGCATCGGTCAACTGAATCTCATTACCTGCCCCTTTAGGCGTGTTCTCAAGTAATTGCATAATTTTGGCAGGTAAAATATACCGACCCACTACCGATAAATTTGATGGTGCAGTACCGAGGGCAGGTTTTTCCACGATACCTTGCATTTGAATACTATGCCCTTCGGCAGGTATAGAGGCAACATCCACAATACCGTATTGATCTACCAAATGATCAGGTACGGCCTCTACCATAATTTGTGATGCATGGCTTTCATCAAAACGTTGGATCATTAAACTCAAATCATTGGTTTCCGATGAGTCTTTTACAAGAACATCTGGTAATAGCACAGCAAAATCATCATCTCCCACAACATCTTTGGCACAGAGTACAGCATGCCCCAAACCCAGTGGCTGTGGTTGGCGCACGCTGATTACGCTCACATGTGGCGGTAAAATTTCGGTAATCTCTTTGAGTAAATCAAATTTCTTTTTATGTTCTAGAGTAGTTTCCAGCTCAAAATTTCGATCAAAGTAGTTTTCAATCGAAGCTTTGGAAGAATGGGTAACAAGAATAATCTGTTCAATGCCAGCAGCAACTGCTTCTTTCACGACATATTCAATCGCGGGTCGGTCAACTACTGTGACCATTTCTTTGGGAATAGACTTGCTCGCAGGTAAAAAACGTGTACCAAGGCCTGCGACTGGGAGAATGGCTTTTTTGATCATTACAAATAGTTCACTAATAAAAAATTATGACTTGATTTCATCTTTAATATTTTCAGGATCATTTCCTTGAAATAAAGAAGGGCCAACATGACCCGGTGCATTAATACCTTCTCGTTTGGTCATCACAGCGACTGTTTTGAACATGATTTTAAAGTCAACCAAAGTATTATGGTTATCTACATACCATACGTCGCATTTAAAACGTTCTTCATAATCAAGTTCATTTCGTCCACTTACCTGTGCTAGGCCAGTCATACCCGGTTTAACTTCCAGACGACGAGCTTGTTCTGGTGAATATAATGCTACAAAGTCTTTAAGCATAGGACGTGGACCAACAATACTCATATCTCCTTTTAAGACGTTTATGAGTTGTGGCATTTCATCTAAACTTGTAGAACGCAATTTTTGTCCAAAAGGTGTAATACGCTGTTCATCTGGTAATGGATTGCCTTCTTTATCCACTGCATCTTTCATCGACCGGAACTTAATCATTTTAAAAAGCTTGCCGTCCTTTCCTGGGCGTTCTTGCAGAAAAAAGATTGGAGAACCTAGATTTTTACGGACCTTAAAAGCAACCAAGCAAAAAATTGGTGATAAAAGGATGAGTGCTATTACTGAGATCAAAACATCAACTAAACGCTTCATAACTAAAATTACCACTCTTATTTATGAACTTTTTTTCGTAGAAAAGTATTATAAATTTTACCTAACAATGAACTAGGCATCAGCCTAAAAGCAGACCTTATTAGGAAGAGAATATTAGCATGTATTGGGTTTTGAATTTTGAGTTCTTTTTTTAAATTTAGTAATTGTTTTTCACTTTTAACATATTCGTAACCTTTACGACGAGCATGCATTCCATTACCAACACGTGCATACAATACAACATCCTCTAAATTAGCAACTTCATAACCAGCACCAATTATACGCAACCATAAGTTATAATCTTCCATAAATAAATGGTGTTGATATCCACCCAACTTCATAATCACACTTTTTTTGTAAGCCACTGTCATACGATTAAATGGACAACGGTTTTTAGCAAATTTTTTTATATCTTCGTGCGTTGTTGGTACAGTTTTGATAACTGCTGAATCATCAGGATTCTGATCAAACTCTAAAACTTGACCACCAAATAAAACTGTATCAGGATTTGACATTATAAAATCGACCTGTTTTTGGAATCGATCTGGTGTACAAATATCATCTGTATCCATACGAAAAACCCATTCATATGAACAATGTTTTAAACCTTCATTTAATGCTTTACCCAAACCAATATTTTTTTGAAGGGGAACAATTTTGAGTACTGATTCTATTTTATTTTGCCAAGTCGCTATACATTCTTGTAGCTCATAATCAACAGGACCATCTAAAACAATAACAATTTCATTAGGTTTTAAAATTTGGGTGCTCCAAATACTAACTAATGAACTGTCTAAAAAATCTTTTTTTTCCTTATAATATAAAGACATTAACACAGAAAAATTAATCATTTATTTCTCTTATAATTATATACATTGAAATATTGTTCAGCCATTTTCTCATCACTAATAAGATCAACTTGAGCACCATTTATCTCTGAAAATTTCATGCCACTCTCTAATATATTTTTTATAGGAGCCGTAGAATATGGAAATAAAGACATAATCTCTCTATGAGGCTCAATATCTGACAAATAAACAAAACAACCACAAGATATTGCTTCTAAAATAGCCAGAGGAAAACCTTCAGAGCTCGAATTGGATAGAGCAATATCAGCTAGTTG
This sequence comes from Acinetobacter sp. CIP A162, assembly GCF_000367905.1. Lineage (GTDB taxonomy): Bacteria > Pseudomonadota > Gammaproteobacteria > Pseudomonadales > Moraxellaceae > Acinetobacter > Acinetobacter lwoffii. The sequence goes on from NZ_KB849161.1 coordinate 52,668, forward strand.
TAAGTAGAATTCTGGGTTAGGAACCTTTCCAACCATTTTGATATTATCTTCTCCTTCTATCTTTTGTTTACATAGCTTTTCATCTGGACCATCACCTAAAATTAGCAAAAACGAATTAGGATCTATTTGTAATTTTTCTTTAAAAATATCAATTAATTCAGGGACTTTTTTCATAGGCCATAAGGACCCACTATAAATATATACAATTTGATTATCTAAAAGATTTAACTCAACTCTTCTTCTTTTTTTCTCAAACTTAGATATCTTCAAAAACTTATTGATATTAATCCCATTATAAATTCGCAATGTACTCTCAGTGCCCAAATTATTATTTATTAAATTCTGATAAACACGATTTGAACAACCAACAACTTTATCAAAGAAATTTCTTAACAAAAAGTAGTGAAAATGAGAGAAAAAACTTCCTTTCCTTCCAAATGTAAAAAAATAATCTTCATGGATTATATTGTGGCTAGTAGATACTTTTAATAATCCTTTTATAGAGCTAAAAGCTAAAAATGAATCGGGGTAAAACCCATGAGAATGAACAACATCAATAGCATTTTCTCTTAAGATTTTTTGAAAATTAAAGTAACTTTTCAAATTTACACCTGAGAGTGAAATTACATTATCACCAATGACATTTTTAAAATTTTTTTTATATTCAGTTTCGTCGGATGCTCTAATTTCAACAACCCAAACACACATTTTCGATTTTTTAAAAAAATTGGACTCAACAAGGCTTAATACAACGTTAATTGGACCACAAGGCCTAATTTCAGGCACTAAAATTAACAAATTCATAAAAATTTAATAAAATATTAATTAGCATGCTATTCTAGTTGATTTCTTTGTTAAAAAAAAGTACTTTAAATTACATTATACCATTATTTGATCATTTAGTTGCAAAATATGACTTGTCTATTCAGCATAGCCGTACATGAAGAATATGATTGTGTTCTAGATATGATTCAGAATTTAAATTACTATGTTCCTGAATGCTACATAATATTACACATAAAACAAGATTTTGTTTTTGATGTAAAGAACTTTTCAAAATTTAGCAATGTATTTATTAATCCAGAAAAATTTATGACTGGTTATGTAGATGGCTCACTACTTTACGTTCATTTAAGTAATTTTTTACTCGCTGAAAAACTCTCTCTAAAATATCAATATTTTAGTATTTTTGGAAGTAACCAGCTATTTGTAAAAAAAGGTTATGAAAACTACATTAAACAGTACGATTGCTCTAAAGCCCAAATATGTACACAAAAAGATCTATATGGGAAAATGAATTACCAATACACTCGTTTCTTCTACGACTCTTCATTCCCTTACATCCCTAAAAACCATTCCTTCTGGTGTGCACCAGAAGGAACTTTTTATAAGTATAACTTATTATTAGAATTTATTGAAAAGTCCAATATCTTAGATTACTATAATATAAATAAAAAATTCTATTTGAAAAATAATTTTAAATATCGCGAATTCTTAAGAGATTTAAGTAAATTGTTTTCAAAACTTAAATTATTATTCCTCTTCCCTAAAGTATTATTAAAATATACATATGCAAATGAAGAAATTTTTTTTCCTAACATTAATCAGCTTTCAAAAAATTCTAATTTTGGTGATAACACTTGCTACATAAACTGGGAAAACAACCTTAATATTAGCATTACTGATATTAAAAATATTAGGGAGAATAATTCACATTTCTTTAGTGTCAAACGAGTTGACAGAAAATATAACGATCCTATAAGAAAATATATAAGAGAGACATCCACCTATTGATTGAATAAATATTTTGTCAACCTTTAAAATAAGTTTCCCAGACTTTGAGAAACTTATTCATTAAACTAATCTAAAACATAAAATTTATAGATTCTTATAGCATTTAAGAGCATTGCTTTTTGCCTATCTGCTCTATCAGAATGTAACGGCAACATTGAAAGAAATAATAGAACTACTAAAGGCATTATTTCCCTAACTGATACATGATCAATAAATACTCTATCCACGAAAAGTCTTTGAATATTCCTTAACCTTTCATCCAACTCGAACTCAATAACTTCATTATTTTTATTATTTCTTTTGATCTGATAACGCCCTGCTATAATAAAATCATACATCCCAAGGACTGAATGTGCTAATTTTGCTAAATCATATTTCTGATCACCATAAAATGTCATTTCATTTAATGAGTTGATACCTCTTGGATCAATTACTTTTATTCTTTGTGAACGTGAATCATATAAAATATTACTAAAACACAGGTCACCATGCATAATAGAATGAATTACAGGCAATTTATCTGTTCTATCTAAGCAATCCGAAACTATATCCTTTACCAAAAAAAAATCTTCATTAATTTCAAAACCATAGCTATTAAAATCTTCTCCAATACCATTTAAATATGTTGCTATTCGCTTAATACTTTTATCGAAATATAATCTTCTAGTTTCTTCTTCAATTTCAATAATATTTATTTTTTTTAATTCTTCTGCATTTAGCACTGAATCTTTAAAATAGTTATTCAACAAATCAAATTGCATGGACCAAAAAAAAATGGAATTTCTTCCATGCACATATATCTCATTTAAAGGGAGAAATGATAAATATTCCATTGCATAATATGGTGTATCTTTATCATTACGACCAGATTCAATTATTTGAGGAGTATACTTTTTTAATCTACTTGGTATATCACTCAACCAATGTGCTTCTGCAATTATTTTGATTGAGGGGTTTCCACTTTTATATAATATACCATCTTCAATTTTTATAGAGTTAAATGATCTTTGTGTAGTAATTTTGGATCTTGAAACAAAGTAAGTATTTATATGCCCTAAATCATACCACTCCTTACTCTCAAGATTGTTTGTAACAATAACTTCTCCATATAAATGAATTGCTTTAATAAAATCACCATTAGATAAAGATAAACTACGAAGGAGTATATTTTTATCAGAAAATGTAAAGAAACCAGCCCAAACCAAATTGCTACTCTTCTCTAAATCATGAATAACTGTTTCCCAATTATAATCCGTTGAAGCTCTGGCTACTGAAATTACATCTAATTGATTAGGAAGGTCATAAATTAAAGTATCGCCATGCAGGATTCTGATATTTTTTTCATATGATTCAAACATATTTATCGCATAAATTAAGGCATTTGCTAGAGAAAAATTATCTGGTATAAATACTGTATCTATATCTAACTCATTAATTAAAGACTTCTCACCTAATGTTAACTTATAACTTAATGGTAATGTTACTATAATACGCTCATTTTCAAATTTCCTTAATAGTTTAACTTGATGTTGGATTAGCTTTTGATTTCCTAAGGGTAACATACACGGAGGAATAGCCCCTAATTCACTTTGGAATTCAGGTATAACATAAGCAGCGGAATTAATAATAATCATTATTATAAACCTAATAGTTCATTTATTTCTTCATGGGATAATTTAACAAATTCATCTGGTCTTATTGCTTTATCATCTACATAAAAACCTTCAAATCCACACCACGGCTTACCCGTATATATTTCATCATATGGAATATGGTTTTTATTCAACCAATCAATGATAATTGGCAATGTATTTGCATTAATTTTCCCAATAGAACCCTCATAAGTTCTCATATTTCGACTTGTATTGATAACTATCTCAAAACCTTTATCTTTAAACTCAACCATCTTATTAATAACAGCTTTATCTGGAATAGAGTTTGAATAATCTCCACCAACAGTTGTGCAAATGGTATCATCTAAATCCATTATTAAACGCTTCATCATATCGTCCATTTTTTCTTTAACATTTCATATTCTGCAGGTGTCCCACAAAATTCTATTTGATTAAGCTGAATTTGATCATATTTGATTCTAAGGCCAGCTTGGATTAAATCATTATAAAGTGGAGCAATATAAAACTCTCCTTTCACTTGGTTATTATTTTGTACTGCAACTTCAAATAACTGACAGAATTGTTTTTGGCTTTTAAAATAATACAAACCATCGCTACATAAATCAGAAATTCGATCTTTTTCAGTTGTACGTAAAACACTAAAATTATTGCCTGGCTCTATAAATGACCAATGCTCACCTTCAGCTGAAAATACCTCTAAATACCCATCACATTCATTTATAAATAAGGGTTTTTTATAATTATAACGAATAGTATCAATATTAAAAATAGTAATTCCAAAATCATGACTGTAGTTTTTTAGTGCTAAATAAGCTGTTTCAGCTTGACCCCTAGTATCTTCTTCTAGCACTAAAATCGAATATCTCTTAATACCTAATTCATTAACTTTTTGTTCAACAAATGCTTTAGCTTCACTATCTGGACGTAAAATAAATAAAAAACTTTCATCATTAAAATAGTATTCAAATGAACAGACAGCATATTCAAAAATAGTTTTACCATTTATTTCTAACATGTATTTAGGAAGACTATACCCAGCCTTGGAAAAACGACTACTTAAACCAGCCATTGTAATTAAAATCATATATTCTCCAAATATTAATATAATGGTATCAAATATAGTTTAACAAAATCTTGAAAATCAATCTGAAAAAAGTAAGCAGGAATAAAAAGTCCCAAAATATATAATAAAATTAAAATATTTGAAAAACTCTTACTAAAGCTTTTAAAAACTAAATAAACAATTAAAAACAATTCAGCAATTGTGAATGGCGTTGTTAATCGCCCACTCAATATATCTATCTCTAACATACCAAATTTCATCCCTATGCCAGCCGTAAGTGATAAGAATAGGAATTTATATTTTATATTCACACCATTAAAATTTTTAAAAAATAAATAAAATATAAATATATAGCAAACTATCATTCGTATATTATTAAATCCAAAAATTGAAACCTGGTTCCCAAAATCAGAATTCAAGTATCCCTCAACAGCCTCAGAACTAGCAATTAGAAAATTTATAAGAAAATATTTTGAAAGAAAGAAAGCTACAATTAAACCAAGAAGTGAAATTATAAAGAAACCAACTTTATTTAAATTAACAAAAATCTTAAAACATATTAAAACCAATAGAAAAAAAGCTACGGGCAGGAAAGCTGTTTGATGAATAGACAGAGATAAAGCAAACAGAAATATTGATATAAAAAATTTTTTATCAAAAAAAATTAAAGCAGCATATAAATATAAAAAAGTGCTCAGCGCCTGCCTAATTTGCATAAACTGTTGAAAAATAAAAAACCCACTTAATATATAAATTAATACTAGTAGCAATGAGTTTAATTTTAAATTTATCGAAATTTTTATATATAAAAAAAATATTATAAATGAAACTATAGAAAATAAAAAAAATGATGAACTTGAAAAAAAATGTATTATTTTTAAAAAATACCCAAAACCAATTTCCATGCGGGTATCTTCATAAAAACTAGCCGCATCAAAAAAATCATAATATGGTATTAGCTTAAATACATTATAATATACTTGAGTATCATTTGTTTGTCCTCTACCGCCAATAATTAGCACTAGAAAAAAAACTAAAATCCAAGTGTATACATTTTCTTTTCTTGCAATAAATATGTTTTTCATTTATCACCTAAAACTTCAACCCATTGAGAAATCAAGCTATCCAATTCAAACCGTTTAATATTTAGAAAAGAATTATTGCAGACCTCCTGAAATTGATCTTTTTGTATCATAATCATCTCAATTAAAGCATCTGCCAGTTTTAGTGTATCATAACACTCGACTAAAATCCCATTATAGCCTTGTTTGATAACTTCTGCCGGGCCTGTGTCACAATTAAAAGAAACTATTGGTAAACCATAAGCCTGAGCTTCAAGTAAAACCATAGGCAGCCCTTCAAATCTGGAACTCATACAATAAAATGATGCTTTTCTATAAAAAGATTCAATCTCTTTTGTTGGTCCAAAAAAATTTATATTACTTTCCAAATTTAGCTCTTGAACCTTTTGCTTAAGTTGAAGCTCATCTTCGCCACTTCCAACTATAACCAATTGCCACTCTGGATGTTTTTCGCACACAAGTGCCCAAGCTTCAATTAAATAATCGAATCCCTTTTGATAAGTTAAACGACCTATTGAAAGAACTGTTTTGAAGCTTTGTTGTGGTTCATTTACAATACTCTCATATGGTGTAGGATTAGGTATTGCAATCATATTAGTATTGATTACTTTTAATTTTTCTTTCCATAGCTCTTTATCTCTTTCTGTCAGAGTTACAACTACATCTGCATACCTTGCAGCCAATATCCGCCCTATCCCTCTAAAAGCAACACCTAAATCTTCATTAAAATTAAAATGCTCCCAACAAATATGCCGTACTGGCAATCCTATTTTTGCAATAGTTGAAAAAACACATAAAATGCTATCAACATCTATAATTGTAGAAATGGAATTACTTTTAATATAATTTCTTAAACCACATATAATTTTAAAAAAATTTTTTTTTGTTGAATGTGGGGGCAAGTTTAATGTATAAATTTTTATTTCTTTATTTATTTCAAATTTTACTTTATTACCTCCGATTAGATTAAAAAAGCATACATCATATCCTAGTTCAGTTAACTTATTGGCAAGCATAATTGAAACACGTTCAGTTCCCCCAGTGCTTTCTATACAACTTGTTAAAAAACAAATTTTTTTCACAATGTATTTCCTTTTAAAACAACTAGAATAGCAATGTATAATATACCAAAATTATAAAATAATTTATTTCCTCTCATCAAAAGTTTTTTATTTACATGTGTCAAATCTACATTTGAATATTGTTTAAATAAATCACTAAAATTCTTTCTCTTCACCAAAAAAACAAGATACTTTACAACCATTGAAATATATGCAGCAGAATACAATTCATCATCTTGTAACCTATTCAAGTAAACTAAAACAATATTATGATAACTATTCTTAATTTTTTCTAAATTTTCTGCACTCTTCCCTTTTAAGCTTCCATTATTATTATCCCTGTAAAAGTATAGACGATTATCTATAAAATGTATTTTTTCTGCCTTAAAAAATATTTTTGGTATTAAATCAGCATCTTCAAAATAGAAACCTTCTGGAAATTTTTCATTTAGAAAGAGGCTTGTTCTATAAACATTCATCCATGGAAACCAAGCACACTTACTAAACAGTTCCAACATAAGTGATTTATTATTATAAAAACTCCCTACTGCTTCAATACCTACATTAAAATCATATTTATTATTAATGTTATTTTCAAACTTGAATGACTTAAATTGAATTATATCTACTTCTTCATCTAACAACACATTAAATATTGTGGAGAAATACTCCATCGAAATCAAATCATCTGAATCTAAAAAAGCAATATATTCTCCTTGCGCTATTTTAATTCCATTATTTCTAGCAACACTTTGCCCTTGATTTTCTTGATCAATGAATACGAACTGCTTACAAAAAATTGAATATTTCTCCAAAATATAATTTCGAGCTAAAAACATTGAATTATCAGGTGTTCCATCATTAACAAGTATGACTTCCACACCTTCAATTAATTGACAACAAATACTTTGCAAACAATCAACAATATAACTTTCTACTTTATATATTGGAATAATAACACTCAACTTAACCATTATTATTTCTCATTTCTATATGTTGATAATAAAAAAATACGCTTTTGAGTATCAAGTATCATTCCCTCGCGATAAAAATAGTTAAATACAGTATAAGACATGATTTCTGTAATCAAAATTGCAATAATCGCTCCTTTTAGCCCCCATAAATGAACAAATAGCGCTGTTAGAACAAGATTAAAAGCAACTAGATATAGTGTCTTTTTCTTTAAATAATCATATGCATTAAATTTCAATAAATACTTTTCTGCGACAGTAGATAAACCCGAAAATAGCGTAACCACGACAGTAAACAGTAAAATTTCATCAACACTTACATACTCAGCCCCATATAGCCACTGAACAATATAATGTCCTGTCACAGCAAAAAAAGCCATTACGGCTAAGCAAATAGCAACAATCATTACACTTAACTTTGCAACCATTTTTTGGCTTTGCTCGAAGTCTTTTTCTATATAAATTTGAGTAAAATAAGATGAAATAATAGCAACGAGCACAAAGTAAAAACTATTACCCAAAGTCATTGCTACAGTATAAATCCCAAGGTCATACTGAGATTTCAAACCAAGAAATAACTGTGATGTCTTTGTAAATACTGCAACTGACAAAGAATAAAAAATAAGTTTACGACCAATACCAAGCATAAATTTACGATATCTATTTACTCGCTCTTTTGTAACATAAACTTTTTCCAATTTAACTTTATTAAATAAATATTTTCGAATAAAAAAAGGTATTATAGTAATTAGAATAATCGGTACACTTAATAGTTCAACAGCGAGTTGAAATTTTGCAATAAAATAGCGTACAAGCAAAGAGATCATTAGAGCAAAAATATTACAATATGCATTAATCTTAGATTGCAAAATAGCATTAAAGTAAATAATGTATACATCATGAACTGCAAAATATATCGCAATACTCGTAGCGACAGAAAAGATAAACGTAAGCTGATCAGCAAAAAAATAAATATAAACTAAAGTAAGCAAAGATAAAGAAACATACATAAAATCACGAATAATTTTAGTTGAATCAATAATATATTCACCAAACCGTCGATCTTTGGCTGTTTTTTGAAAAATAATATTTTCTGAACCAAACATTGCAATCGTTTGAATAATTGCAAAAATCGAACTAGCGAAAGTTAACTTTCCAAAATTTTCTGGTCCAATATATTTAGCTACAAATGAAGTCACAAATATAAGACCAAATATCGAGACCAACTTTTCAGACATCATCCAAAGTGAGTTAGAAAATATTTTTTTTGACATTATTTATGTTCTGCATCTAATAAAGGGCTTTTTTTTCATAAAATTCATATTAATGTCTAAACCCATCAACATAGTGTTTCAATCGACCAAACAAGTCACTCAAATTTTCATGTTGAGAGTATTTTTCAAACTGAATAAAAGTGTCATGCATTTCAGCATAGGTAAAAAACTTCTCGAAAGACTTTAATATCCGTTCATGATCTGTTTTTTGTACATTTTCCGCATCAATCAACAACTCTTCATATAGTTTTTCACTCGGACGTAAACCTGTAAATTGTATCTCAATATCACCTATACCATTTTCATCTATTGCTCGAAAACCACTCAAACGAATCATTTGTTTAGCTAAGTCTACTATTTTAACTGGCTCACCCATATCCAATAAAAATACATCACCACCAGTCCCCATCGCACCCGCCTGAATTACCAATTGCGCAGCTTCAGGAATGGTCATAAAGTAACGAGTGACCTCTGGGTGCGTTACTGTAACAGGCCCGCCTTGAGCAATCTGCTTTTTAAACAAAGGGACGACAGAACCTGACGAACCAAGTACATTGCCAAAGCGCACAATACTAATTTGAGTTTTTGGATTCGTCGACGCTAGGCCCTGACAATACAATTCTGCCATACGTTTGGACGCACCCATAACATTGGTTGGACGTACCGCTTTATCTGTTGAAATTAAAACGAAGGTTTCAACATTTTGATTCACCGCTGCATCTACACTACGCTGTGTGCCAATGGACGTATTATAAATACCTTCAAATGGGTTTGCTTCAACAAGTGGCACATGTTTATAGGCTGCAGCGTGATAAACCGTTTGCACTTTGTACTCTTGAATAATACGTTCTAATTTTTGCTGATTGGTGACAGAACCCAGCACTGGAATAATTTGTATATCAGAAGCCTGCAATTCACGGTCGATTGAATACAAAGCAAATTCAGACATTTCAAACAGCACCAGCATTTTAGGCTGATGCTTCACAATCTGACGACATAACTCAGAACCAATTGAACCGCCCGCCCCTGTCACCATGACCACTTTATTTTTAATATTTTTTTCTAACAGTTCAGGTTTCGGCGGTACAGGATCACGGCCCAATAGGTCAATAATATCTACCTCACGGATATCTGAAACTTTAACTTGACCATCGACCAGTTGGGTTACCCCTGGCAGTTCCATAATTTTGACATCTGCCGTATCAAAAGACTCAATAATCTCTTTTTTACGCGCACGTCCAACAGAGGGCATGGCAAGTAATACTTCTTCAATGCCAAATTTACCCGACTTGGCAGCTGCACGATGTGGGGCGTAAATTTTTAAACCACTCAGTGACTGACCTTGTAAGGAGCGCTTATCGTCAATAAAACACACAGGTAAATAATCATCTGAACGGTTTAAAGCTGCGGCAATTTGCTGACCTGCCAGCCCTGCGCCATAAATCGCCACACGTTTACGGCTTTGCTTTTTAGCAAAAGTTTTAAGAGTAGCGTAGCGAATGACGGCACGGCTCCACCACATGTATGAAAACAGCATAAAGCCATACATCAGTGGAATACTCATGGGAATAAATGCAACATTCAATTTTTTAATCGTATATAAGGCCACGATTTGAATAAATGTTCCGATTAAAATCCGCAGTAAATAGTCTTCATTAAATGAACGTACAATCGCACGGTAAATACCGAGCAATGCAAAAATAGCAATTCCATAAATACCGACATAGATATACCAAGCATCCAGTCCTTGCATGACCTGAACATTGGGACGTGCCAAACGTATGGCATATGCCAGCCACATCATTAACGGTAAAACACAGATATCCATCAGCACCAAAACGATTTGTTTTTGGCGACGCGGTAATGATGCTATAGAACGGATAATGTCTTTCACAAGATGCTCAAATGGGGGTCAATAAAGCGGATGAGAGCGCATATTATACGCGATTTTCTAGTTTAGATTTTTGCGATCACTGCTTGAATCGCATCCACGGTTTTTTGCAGGCTGTGCTCAGACAATGTTGGGTGTACAAGGAACATTAAGCTTGTTGTACCGAGCTGTTTAGCGTGCGGTAAAGACTGCGCAGGACGCCAAGGTGTACCATCAAATGCTTTTTCTAAATACACTTCTGAACACGAGCCGCTAAAACAAGGCACATTCAATGCATTGATTTCTGCCATAATGCGATCACGCGACCAGTCTTCAGGCAAGGCTGAAGTATTCACTTGCACATAGCATTTATAGGCTGCATGCACATAATCGTTTGATGGTTTTGCTACAGTAAAATACGGACTATTTTCAAACGCCGCTTGGATACGCGCCATATTGGCATTACGTTTTGCAGTCCATTCTGGCATTTGTTTGAGCTGTAAACGGCCAATGACCGCCTGCATTTCCATCATGCGCCAGTTGGTGCCAAATGAGTCATGCAGCCAGCGGAATCCCGGCGGATGTTGCTTGTTATACACGCTATCAAAGTTTTTGCCGTGATCTTTGTACGACCACATTGTTTTCCAAAGATCTTCATCATTGGTGGTGACCATGCCGCCTTCACCACCTGTGGTCATGATCTTGTCCTGACAGAAGGACCATGCACCAATATGACCGATTGAACCTGCTGATTTGCCTTTGTACTTTGCACCATGTGCTTGAGCACAATCTTCAATCACGAAGATGCCTTTTTCCTCAGCCAACTGCATGATCGGATCCATATCACACATCCAGCCTGCCAAATGTACACAAATAATCGCTTTGGTATTCGGCGTAATCACTGCTTCAATGGTACAGCGTGAGATATTTTGTGAATCCAGCTCTACATCAGTAAAAATAGGATTGGCACCTGCAGTCACAATCGAGCTTGCCGAAGCTAAAAACGTACGTGAGGTAACAATCACATCATCGCCTGCGCCAATATCTAAGGCTTTGAGTGCTACATCCAGCGCAACTGTACCATTGGCCACGGCAACTGCATGCTTGGTTCCTGCAAACTGTGCAAATTCCTTTTCAAATTCACGGCATTCTTGACCAGTCCAATAATTCACCTTATTAGATAAAAGGACTTTTGATACCGCATCGGCTTCTGCTTGAGTAAAGCTTGGCCAAGGTTCAAATGCACTGTTTAACATGGAGTTTTCCTAGTCCCAAAATCGAGTTTAAAAATCTATTTTTTCGTCACAATACGGGCAGGATTTCCCACCACTGTTGCGCCTGCAGGCACACTTTTAGTGACAACAGCGCCCATACCCACAACCGCACCTGCGCCAATGATGAGTGGCTGATCGGGTGTACCCTGCTTAATCATCGCACCCGCGCCAATATAGGCATGCGCGTGTATATGAATATTGCCGTTGCATTTTACGCCTGGCGCGAAAGTAACGAAATCCCCAATCACACAATCATGTTCAACATAACTGTATAAATTGGCTTGAAAACACTTACCGATTCTGACATTTGAGCCAATGGTGACAAATGGACTTAAAGCAGAGCCTTCATCGAGCTCAAGCTGATCCATTAGAACTACATTGTCCGCGATGATCGACCAAAGCTGAATGCCATCCATCTTTAAACGCTGAGCGATCTTTTCTCGTACATGACTATTGGCAATGGCAATTTGTACGTATTTTTCTGAAGCCGTTTCATTTAAAAATGCGAGGTAATTCATGGCACGATGAGCGTTTACTTCTGCAACCGATTCCAAGGCATCATCAATAAATACGATTTCTGAAGCATCGCTTTCACGTGCTAATTGCTGACGTGCAACAGGCATTAAACTGCGCCCGCAGCCTGAAGCGCCATAAATTGCATAGAGCTTAGTCATCTTTAGGCTCCGAAGTACCCGTAAATTTACTTATGGTCGCTTCACCTTCGGCACTAATATCATCTTTAGACAATACTTTTTGTACCGTTTTCAGCATGATTTTAAAATCGAGCCATAATGAACGGTTTTCGACATACCATGTGTCTAGCTCAAATTTCTTTTCCCATGAAATGGCATTGCGGCCATTCACTTGAGCATACCCTGTGATGCCCGGACGCACGTTATGACGTTTGGCTTGTTGCTCATTATAGAGGGGTAAATATTCCATCAGCAGTGGTCGTGGTCCGACAATACTCATCTCGCCTTTAAGCACATTCCACAGTTCAGGCATTTCATCCAAACTGCTGGAACGCAGCATTTGACCAAAGGGTGTTAAACGCTCACTGTCAGGCAAGGAATGACCTTGTGCATCAACCGCATCTTTCATACTGCGGAATTTGATCATTTCAAAAGGTTTGCCATTGAGCCCCGGACGCACCTGACAGAACAACACGGGTGAACCCAAATTTTTTCGCACCTTATATGCCACAAAAGCATATACAGGAGACAGCAGCACCAGCGCAGATGATGCAATCACGATATCCAATAAGCGCTTTAACATGGTTCACTCTTGAGGTTAGATAAAATGGCGGAGTCAATATTCATTTCTAGCAATGATTATACCCTGTCCAAAGCCATCAGATTTGTAAAATATTTCAACGGTCAAAGGGACTCAAGTATTCCCCATTCTAAAAGCTGTCACACCATATATCCGTTTAGAAATCTGTCCAACGACGATTGACTGCCTGACCCGGATTATTCATGCTGATCACCTTCGCATAGTTTCCCACCGCAGTTGCATTTTCAGGAATATCTTTCGTCACAACGCTTCCTGCACCTATAGTGGCATTATTGCCAATTTTGACATGCTCAATGATGCAGACATTGGGCCCAATATAAACATTATCGCCAATTTCTGCGGCTTGACGGCCGCCATTTGCACCAATGGTGGTAAATTGCGATAAATTCACATTATTGCCAATCACAGTTGTCGGATTAACGACCAACGGCCCGCCATGCCCAATAAACAAGCCGTAGCCAATTTGAGTCGTGGTATGAATATCAATGCCGTACTGCTTTTTTTTATAATAATAAATAGGATAAGCCAACTTTGCCCATACAGTTTTTGAACTGGCTAAACGCAGCCAAAATGAAAAATTAAAACCGCGATTGAAAAAATAAGTTTTCAAAAAAGTTTTAAAACTGACATGACTGGTATAACGGTATAAATCACTTTTTATATATTTTAAGGTCATCTGGATCGCCTCTAAAATTGGGTAAATCGCCTTTAATGAATATCCATTTCAGCCAGCATGTGCTTATTCACTTGATGCACATCATATTTATTCAGCGCAATTTCTCGCGAACGCTGTCCCATATGCTCAATCAGTTTTGGATCCTCAATAAAGTATTGCATGCATTGCACCAAATCATCTACAGACTTCACTCCGACCAAATAACCATTCACACCGTGCGATACCGTTTCACGGCAGCCCGGTGCATCGGTGGTAATAATCGCCCGTCCCATAGCCATCGCCTCTAATACCGTACGTGGCGTGCCTTCACGGTAGGAGGGCAACACATACACTGAGCATGCTGCAATTGCAGGACGGACATCACTGAGCTTGCCCCAATATTTGAGGCGACCATCTGCAATCCAAGTATCGAGTTCGGCTTGCGAAATCGCAGATGGATTATCATCAATCCAACCGACCAAATGAAACTCAGCTTCAGGATATTGTGCTTTGATGATACGTGCCGATTCAGCATATTCACGCACACCTTTATCCCCCAAAAGCCGTGCAATGAGCAAGAATGAGGCTTTGACCACGCCTGCATCATCTTTCGGTAAAGGCATGACATCAAAGTCTTGTACATTTACCCCTGAACCATTCACTACTACAGTGGGTTTATTGGCATCAAGCAAATGCATGTCTTGGAAAAGCTTTAAATCATCAGGGTTTTGGAAAAAGACTTTGTCGCTACGTTTGAGCGCTTGCGCATATAAGCCATGCACCAGCTTTTGAAACAGACTACGCTTGCCAGATTCCACATTTTGAAAGGCATAACCTAGACCAGTAATTAAAGCAAAACGATGCGGTACTTTCGCCAGCCATGACGCGAGCGTGCCATAAATCACAGGTTTAATAGTATAGGACAGCACATACTCAGGCTGAATTTGACGAATTTGCCGATAGATATGTTTTAACAGTTTTAAATCCGCCAGCGGATTGGTGCCAGTGCGCTGCATGGGAATTTCATGCAGATGATAGCCAAGGGCTTGCAGTTTTTGCTGTTCTTCGGGGAATGATGCGAATTCAGGCACCATGATGTGAATTTCATAGCCGTGCGCAGAAATCGCTTCTAATAACTTGCCACGAAAATTGAGTACCGATGGCAAAAAACTGCTGATCATTAAAAATTTCATGCCTGTTGGCTCCACACCTGCATATATTGACTACTCACAGTGTCAATACTGAAATTCTGCTCTACCCGTTCACGCGTCGCCTGTTTTAAGCTTTGTTTTTCTGCTTCTGATTTTTGTGTATAGGCTAAAATGGCATCCGCCAAAGCTTGCGCATTACGTGGTGGAACGATACTTCCTAAATCCTGCACAATATATTTGGCATCGCCCACATCGGTGCTGATACAAGGCAAACCTGATGCCATGGCTTCGACCAACACATTCGGAAAACCTTCGGTAATCGAAGTCATCAGAAAAGCATCAATCGATTGATAAAAAGCAGGCATATCTGAGATTTGATCAAGCAAATGCACTTTTTCGGCATCTAACTGATACTGCTCGAATAAAGCTTTCACTTCAGGATTTTCTAGGCTTGCACCACCACCTGCAATTTTAAAAATGATGTTTTCATTTTTCAGCAAGCCAATGGTTTCAAACAAATAGGGATAGCCTTTGGCTATGTGATAGCGCCCTGCAAAACCAATCACGGTTGGTTCATGCAATTGAAGATTGGGCTGAAATTTATCTAAAAACACGCCATTGGCAATCACTTGACTATTGCCATTTTTAAAGCCAAAGGCCTGATGCTGCTGCATAGACGAATGCGCACAATAAATAATAGCACTGGCTTGTTGGGACAGTATTTTGCTTATGCCCAAGGCAATCTTGGTACTGATCGATTCATCTTTGGGAGAAGCAAGCGAATGATGAATACCCCAAACTACTTTTGGTTTTTGGGCTAAACCAATAATACTGAGACTGGTCAACACATTGGCATGGTACATCCAGCATTGCAACGTTGCAGGCTGTAGTTTTTTAAGCAATGTACGCAGTTTGCTTACCGTACCCAATGTGTTTATGCCATTCCAATCCAGTGCATAATGCGCCTGACAACGATCTAAAGTACTTTGATACACCTCTGATGTTTTCATTAAAGCAATGATCACGTGCTGATACTGATCTTCTGTAAATTGGATCAGGCGGGCCAACATCATCTCTGCACCCCCCACGCCCGCAAAGTTGGTAATCACATGCACCATCGACGGTTTGCTCATGCTGCAGACTCCATCATACGCAAATACTGCTTAAGTACGGTTTGCTTATGAAACTGCTGAATATGCGCTTCAAAATCAGCTTCTTGATATTGCACATAATCTGCAAAAATTGCCTGTTGCATGGCTTGCATCAAGCCAACTTGATCATTGCATTCGATTAATAAGCCAAATTTTGCATGGTCTAAAATTTCCATTGGTCCACTTGGGCAATCGGTACTGACCACCTTCACTTTAGAAGCCAGTGCCTGAATCAGTACCCCAGGTAAACCTTCCCAATTTGAACTTAAAACAAATAGCGATGCATATTTAAAATAAGCGTATGGATTAGCATCAAAGCCCGGTAAATCCACCACGTCTTTTAAACCCAAGTCCGCCACTAGCTCCTCAAACTCTGCACGCAGTTCACCCTCACCTAAAATCAATAATCGGGTTTCAGGATGCTGATCATGCAAGGCTTTAAAGGAGCGGATCAGAAAACCAAAGTTCTTTGCTTCAGTGAGACGCCCCACTGCCAAAATCACTTTATGGTCATTATTAAAAAAGCGATGTGTGACTGGCGCTTTGAGTTTTCCAAAATAGGCATCGTCCAATACAGGGTTATAAATGGTACTCAAATTATTATTTTTATAGCCATAATATTCACGAAAATCAGCTTCTACCCCTTTAGAAACACAGACCACTTGCTGTGCCATGGGGTAGGTCCAATTCACCAAAGTTTTCAGCACAAATTTAGCAATGCCTTGCAACTTTATATTTTTTGACGGCGTAGATACTTCACGGAAGATCAAACGTGTTGCAACACCTGAGAGTTTTTTCGCAACCCCTGCCACAATATGGGTATGGGTTTGCGTGGCCACTAAGCAATCATATTGCTCAGCTTTCATTTTTATTTTTAAAGGCGTGATGCTATTCATCACCCGACCGCAATTAAAATTGACCAATTCAATTTTAGAACTCACTTCGGGTAACAGCTTGGCTTTATCGCCATTCAGGTCACATACGCCTAAATGAATTTTAAGTCCTTGTTCAGCAAAACTGTTCGCCAGTTGAATGACCGTACGTTCTGCACCGCCACCGCCCAAGCTTGGCAAAAAGAACATGACTTTATTCAACATATGCAGACCTAAACTTTATGAAATGGGAGAATATTAAAGATGGTTTTTTGAGGCTTGAATCGACATGGCACGTTCCACACGGGCACGGTAATCGGTGATGCCAACCAAGTCGCTATCACTGGCACAGATGCTTTGAATTTTGGCTTGATAATCAGCAAAGTTCGACACCACTTTGGCAGGTACACCAATCACCACGCTATGGTCAGGAATATCTTTGGTCACCACCGAACCTGCACCAATCACGACATTTGAGCCAATGCTCACGCCCGGCATAATAATGCTATTCACACCAATAAAGACATGCGAACCCACTTGAATCGGGGCAAAGCGTTGATAGCGTTTCCCTTGCTCATCTTTGACTAAACAGGTACTGCCATCATGGGTAATAAATTTCACGCCTGAAGTCACCGTGACATGATCACCAATTGAGACTAAAAACGGTTCTGAGCCCCAATTTTTAATATAAATTCGGCAGTTTTCACCAATTTTCACCCCCTTTTTACGTGCATATGCCACACTGCCCTTTGCCATAAAATAAGCAAGATCAAACAGCTGTCGAAAAGCAGAAACCATAAATGCCATACGCATGACCTATGTCAGGATCAGAAAATCAAAAGGGAGAAAATTAAGCTGAATATTTTACGCTGAAAATATGTTTTACGATATGCATAGCACTTTACACAGATTTGATTTTTTTGGCTGGAATACCGACATACACCCCTGATTCAGGCAAAGGTTTAGACACCAAACTACAAGCACCAATCACGCTATCATCGGCAATAGTTACACCATCAAGTACCGTAACTCGTGCACCAAGCCAAATATTTTTCCCTAAACTCACGCCCTGCTTGGTAATCGCATCTTTCACCAACAGATCAGGCTCACCAAATTTATGATTGCTCGCAATAATAATGCTTTGCGTGCCAATACGGGTGTTATCACCAATGGTCACACCTCCACAACCATTGATATACGACTTGGAATTAATGCTGACATCTTTACCAATTGAAACCTTACCACCGAAGCATTTGATATAGCAGTTTTCACCAATAAAACTGTTGTCGGCAATCTCAAGCACCGCACCATTTTCAACAATTAAGCTGACATGATCACCAATATAGACATTGTTGCCAATCTGCATTTTTCCACGAATATCGACGGTACAACCTTTGCCGAAATAGCGAAACTTAGTGCCAAAGGCCATGTTGTACATCACTTTACGGCACTGTGAAGCAAACCAATTCATGTATTTTAAGATTTTAAAAAACATCAGTTTTTGTTTCTCCACACTACATATAAAATGGCAAAGTTATAGAAAATTAATGCCACAGGCACCGCAAGTAACATATACACTTTATCAGCAAAGACAGCATAGAAGCCTGCAAATAAAGCGAACTTAATGATGAGTTCTACGATTTGCAACTTAAATAACACTTGGCTGTTGCGCTTAGCAATCAGAAAAGCCGAGCTTGGTGGATTACAGAAAATCGCCCAATAGCCCAAAGCTAAAATTTGGAAATAGCTCGAAATACCCACCCATTCACTGCCAAAAACCCATAAATATAAAAATTCAGGCAGAATGAAGAAAATGGCAAATAAAGGTAGTGAAACCAGACTAAGCAGTACACTCGCCTTTAAGACATTTTGATTGGATTCGGTGTTTTTAAATTTGCGAATAAAGAACTGACGCAAGGTTTGCGAAATCAGATTGATCGGTACACGCAAAGTCCGTTCGACAATGGCATAGAAACCCATCGCCTGTACACCGACAAAATGCGACACAACATAGTAGGGCAAGTTATGCGAAAAACTATTCAGCAACGCATGTGGTGTATTGGCATAAATAAAATCTTTGTAATGTTTAAATACCTGCCAACTCACTTGATACAATTGATGTTTCAGTAAATAGATCAGCACCGCCACAATCATGATAATGGAGCTGACGTTGTAGCTATTGACCAAACTAATTTGCATCACTAGTGGTAAAGAGAGTTGAACCGCCACGACGATTGCACTTCTAAAAATATTTAAGCCTGCGCAGAAATATTCTTGATGTGCTGAAAAGTGATAATTATACAGACTTTGAATCAGCGTATTTGCAAGTATGCCTGTCGCCACTGCACCTGCCATTTCAATATTTAAAATAAAGCTGATAACGATGCCACTAACAACAGCAATAACAGTTGAGAACACCGACCCTTCAAAAATCAGGCTTTTTTTATCCTGTTCCTCAGCGACCAATAAAGCTTGATCTAGGCGTAAATTGGCAATAGTAGATAAAACACTGACAAGCGCCAAGACAATGCCATACGCACCAAAGTCCGCAACAGAATACAGGCGTGTTAAAACAGGAAGTGCGATAAATGTCATTATCGCACCTGCCAGTAAACTTAATGTGATCAGCCCAATCGACTGATACTTTGCGAAGAGTTTCGCAATCATCTGTTTAAGATCATTCTAAGTTGTTCACATACCAACGCATCGCCAGTTGAATGCCTTCGGCAATTTCAAACTTAGGTGCATAACCTAAGTGTTGCTGAATTTTAGCAATACTGGCTTGTGAATGACGCACATCCCCTGCACGGAAATCACGGTACACAGGATCACGCTCAAACTGCACATCATTTTCCGCAAGCGCAGATTGAATGGCACGATATAAGTCATTCAATGTGGTACGGTCACCGACTGCGACGTTATAGACCTGATTTTTAGCCTCGTCCGATGCCGTTGCCGCCAAAATATTGGCTTGCACGGTATTATCGATAAAGCAAAAATCACGACTGGTTTCACCATCACCATTGATGAAAACATCTTCGCCAGCAATCATGGAAGCCGTCCATTTTGGAATCACCGCTGCATAAGCACCATTTGGATCTTGGCGTTTGCCAAAGACATTAAAGTAACGCAGACCAATCGCCTTAAAACCGTAGCTACGTGCAAACACATCGGCATATAACTCATTGACATACTTAGTCACAGCATAGGGAGACAATGGATTGCCAATATTCTCTTCGATTTTTGGCAATGCAGGATGATCACCATAGGTCGAACTGCTGGCCGCATAGGTAAAGCTGGCAACACCTGCATCACGTGCCGCAGTCAGCATATTTAAAAAACCGCTGATATTGGTGTCATTGGTGGTGATGGGGTCGGCAATCGAGCGCGGTACTGAACCGAGTGCGGCTTGATGCAGTAAATAATCCACACCTGTACAGGCTTTTTGGCAATCTGCAAACTGACGAATATCACCTTCAATAAAGCGGAATTTCGACCATTGTTCAGCAGACACCAAGCTTTTTACTTCATCTAGGTTATGCTGATGACCAGTAGCGAAGTTATCTAAACCCACCACAGTTTGATCAAGCTTCAGTAAAGTTTCTAGAAGATTGGATCCGATAAAACCAGCAACACCTGTCACGAGCCAGGTTTTCGGCTGAGCTTGCAGTTGCTCACATACCTGTTGATATTGATGCATGGGGTATGTCCTATTATAAACGAAGGTCAGATTCAGACCGACTCAATACATATTTCAAGTCATATAATACGTGATTGGCTTTACCCAGTGCACGGATAGCTTCTGCACCCATCTCTTTAAATTGCTCATGTGCAACCGCCAAAATCACAGCATCGTATTGACCATTTTCCAGTGCCTCGACAGGGGTAATCCCATATTCATGCTCCGCATCTGATACATTCACCCATGGGTCATAGACATCAGCTTGAATATGATAATCCTGAAGCTCATGAACAATATCAATGATTTTGGTATTACGAATATCCGGGCAGTTTTCTTTAAAACTTAAACCAAGGACTAAAACTTTAGCACCTTCAACCTGAATCTTTTTCTTGATCATGGCTTTAACAAGCTGAGTCATCACATAAGCCCCCATATCATCATTAAGACGACGACCCGCCAAAATAATTTCAGGATGATAACCAATCGACTGCGCTTTATGGGTTAGGTAGTATGGATCGACGCCAATACAGTGTCCCCCCACAAGACCAGGACGGAATGGCAAGAAGTTCCATTTCGTCCCTGCCGCTTGAAGTACTGCTTCGGTGTCGATCTCCATTTTATTAAAGATCACAGCCAGTTCATTGATCAGGGCAATGTTAACGTCACGCTGGGTGTTTTCAATCACTTTTGCCGCTTCAGCGACTTTAATGGTTGGTGCCTTATGTGTGCCTGCTTCAATGATCAAGTTATAGACTTCATCGACAAAATCAGCAACTTCTGGAGTGGAGCCTGAAGTAATTTTAAGAATATTGGTCACACGGTGAAG
The DNA here is from genome assembly GCF_000367905.1 of Acinetobacter sp. CIP A162. GTDB lineage: Bacteria > Pseudomonadota > Gammaproteobacteria > Pseudomonadales > Moraxellaceae > Acinetobacter > Acinetobacter lwoffii. The sequence continues at coordinate 74,321 of NZ_KB849161.1, forward strand.
TTTATCACCTGGGTTAATCCGCTCAGGGCTATAACCTGCAAAGAAGTCTTGGTTAAATGTCAAACCTGACACCTGCTCAAGCACAGGGATACAGACTTCTTCTGTTGCACCTGGGTAAACAGTTGATTCGTAAACTACGATATCACCTTTTTTCAATACATTACCAATACTTTGAGATGCTTTTACTAGTGGCATTAAATCAGGTTGTTTAAATTTATCAATTGGTGTTGGCACAGTCACAATAAAGAAATTACAATCTTTTAAATCTTCTAAATTTGAGCTGTAATCCAGCTGTGTCGATAGAGCGAGTTCTTCAAGAGAGACTTCCAATGTATGGTCTTTACCAGATTTGAGTTCATCAATACGTTTTTGATAAATATCAAAGCCCACAACCGGAACTTTTTTACCAAATTCAACAGCTAGCGGTAGACCGACATAGCCTAATCCAATAATGGCAACTTTCACTTCCGAGAGCTTTAGCATCAATCTAAACCTTGAATTTTGATGAATCTAACAATATAAACTAAAGTGATAAATGGAATCACTTTACTGAGTATTTTATTATACTTTTATTTAAGAAAGTGAATAACCACCAAAATTCTGAACACACATACCGTCTTTTTGGACTGCTCCCAGTATCCTAGACAAATTTCGTCTATTCTTTTTGCATAGGAGAGAACCTGATGAGTGGGCAAAGATATACCCCAGAATTTAAAGATGAAGCTGTTAAATGGATTACTGAACATGGATATTCTGTCACTAATGTAGCAGAGCGTTTAGGTGTATCACAGCACAGCATTTATAAATGGCTAAAGGCGGTACAGCCTTTACGTAACAACTCTGATGAACATGAACTACTCGAAGCAAAGAAAGAAATCCTACGTCTTAAAAGTCAGCTTAAACAGACTGAAGAGGAACGGGATATCTTAAAAAAGGCCGCAAGGTACTTTGCAAGCCTGCCCGAGTGAAGTATCAGTTTATCCTGGAATACAGCCATCAATTTAAGATTAAAACGATGTGTCGGGTCCTTAAGATCGCTCGTGCTGGTTACTATGCCTGGTTACATGGACTCGAATCAGGCAGGACTATTGAAGATAAGCGGTTATTACAGCTCATCCGTTCTTCTTATGAGGCCAGTTATGGCATCTATGGTTATCGTCGCATTACGCTGGATCTAAAAGAATTGGGTGAAAGCTGCGGGTCTAATCGTGTGCTGAAGATCATGAAGAACAATGGTATTGCCGCTGTTCGAGGATATAAGAAGCATAAAAGCTATGGTCGTGGTCGTCGTCATATTGTGCCACCCAATCACTTAAATCGAGAGTTTATTGTAAACACATCTGATACTTTACGAAACAGTGTTTCTCAGGTGACTGATATTACCTACATCCGTACTTGGCAAGGCTGGTTATATCTGGCTGTAGTTCTTGATTTATATTCAAGGAAAGTCATCGGTTGGTCAATGAAACCTACGCTTGCCAAGGATATTGTTTTGGATGCACTTCTTATGGAGGTATGGCGACGCAGAGCCAGTGATCCAGTGATCCAGTGATCCAGTGATCCAGTGATCCAGTGATCCAGTGATCCAGTGATCCAGTGATCCAGTGATCCAGTGATC
>NZ_KB849161.1:75948-129238 GCF_000367905.1 Acinetobacter sp. CIP A162
CCAGTGATCCAGTGATCCAGTGATCCAGTGATCCAGTGATCCAGTGATCCAGTGATCCAGTGATCCAGTGATCCAGTGATCCAGTGATCATACACTCAGACTAAGGTTCACAATACAACAGTGGAGACTGGCAGAAATTCTGTCAGAAGCATAACTTGGTTCCAAGTATGAGCCGGAGGGGCAACTGTTGGGATAATGCTGTTGCTGAATCCTTTTTTAGCAGCTTGAAGAAGGGAAAGAATTAAAAAGCGAATCTATAAAACACGAGAAATGGCCCGTGCAGATGTGTTTGATTATATCGAGATGTTTTACAATCGAATAAGGCGTCATTTGCATCTCGACGGGATGAGTCCAGAAGCCTTTGAGGCAGCTTCAAAATGAGGCTGTCTCATGTCTAAGATACTGAGAGCAGTCCATGCTTATTTAAGTGATGTGCTGAAAAGGCTGCCGACGCATAAAGCGACCCAAATAGAAGGATACTGCAACACCGCTGGAAACCCGATCAAAATTAAAAAATGGCTATGGGGTTCAGCGGATGCTTACTCCTTCACTACCTATTAGAATTAGCAACAAAGTCACAAATTGTTATATATTCACCTCATAAGTTGGGTAGAATAGCTTCAATCTAAAATGAATTTAACAAATTAACATGTAGGAAAACTTGTGCGACACTTTCAAATGGCTTTTTTATTGGTATGTGGCATCTCAACTACAGGCTGTGCTGTTACCTCTGGTTTACAAACCTATGACCTCCCTGCACAAGGTGCTTACCAAACAGACCAAGGGGCTCAACTCACCGTCGTTCAGCTAACCCAGAATAATTTACCTAGTCACTTGTTCAATCATATTCAGAATTCAAATTCTATTTATCATTTATTTAATAATAAGCAGCACATTTACCGTTTAGCTGCTGGTGATGTTCTCTCAATTCAACTTTGGGCCTACCCAGAAATCACCCCTCCTATTCAGGATATTTCAAATGTAAAAGCTGCAGGTTATCCCATAGACTCTAGTGGCAATATACAATTACCTTTAGTGGGGCAGGTACGGGTAGCCGGGAAAACACTGGCTGAAACCAATCGTTTTTTACGTAGTCAATTTGCGCGCTATTTGATACATCCTGATGTGGTGGTTCGAGTATTGTCTTATGAGGGTCGTCGCTATTTTGTCAATGGACAAGTTATGCGTAGTGGTCAATATACCCTTAATGATCAACCTATTAGTATCTATACAGCACTCGGACAGGCAGGTGGTATTAATACTGAAACGGGTGACAATACCAATATTCAATTGATTCGGGAGGGTCAAACTTTTGACCTAAATGTATTACAACTAGAGAAACAAGGCTTATCATTACATAATTTACTGATTCAACCGAATGATACTATTTTTGTGAATACCAAACAGAATCAAAAGCTTTATGTTATGGGTGAGTCGAGTAAAAGCCAAGCTCTGGCTTTACGTGACCAAGGTATGACCTTAAGTGATGTTTTGGGTGAAAGTGAAGGAATTAATCCTTACTCCGCAAGTGCGGCTAAAATCTATGTAATGCGCACCGATTTAGCCACCAAGCAATCCACTGTGTATCACTTAAATTTAAGCAGTTTTGGTAATCTGGGCTTAGCCAATCAATTCCAAATGAAAAAAAATGACATCGTTTATATTGATGCGACTGGATTAACGCGCTGGCAACGTATTGTCAACCAGATTATTCCGTTCTCTAGTGCACTCTATAGCTTTGACCAACTGGGTAAATAAAATATGCAAATTCGGAATATTTTGGTCGTCTGTGTAGGAAATATTTGTCGTAGTCCAATGGGTGAGTTTTTTCTCAAGAAAAATCATCCTAACTTACATATTGAATCTGCGGGTCTTTCTGCCATGGTAGGCCATAGTGCTGATGATAAGGCCATTGCAAGTATGGCAAGAAAATCAATTGATATGAGATCACATGTCGCAAAACAAATTGATGCCAACTTAGTCAAAACTGCAGATTTAATTTTAGTGATGAGTTCAAATCAACAAAAACATATAGAAAAGACTTGGCCATTTGCTAAAGGTAAAGTATTTCGTTTAGGACATTGGCAAGGTCATAATGTTCCCGATCCTTATAAGCTTGATCAAGCATTTTTTGAAGAAACATGTAATAACATCGAATCTTATGTTTCGGATTGGCAATCACATATTTAATTTTATCTAGTAGTTTATCCATGAATCAAAATTCAAGTACTAATGACGATACCATTGACTTAAAAGAATTATTTTTTTCGTTAATTGCACAATGGAAAGTGATCGCGCTTTGTATCGTATTGAGCTTAACCTTCGCATTACTTTATTTACGTGTTACTCCCTCAATTTATTCTGCTGATGCAATGGTTCTAGTAGAGGATAATAAAGGCGCTGGAGCTGCTGCCCTCTTGGGTGGGTTGAGTGATGCTATTCCAGGGGGAATGGGCGGAAAATCTCCCGCAGATGCTGAGATTGAAATATTAAACTCACGCATGATTTTGGGACAAACTATTCAAAATTTGCACCTTGATATCCAAATTAAAGATAATAGTAATACTTTATTTAATCGTTTGATTAAAAATGACAAAGCTGAAGTTCTTTATAAAAAGGATATGGTGGTTTTCCAAAAAGAAAATCAAGCCTTTTTAATCAAAACATTAAAAATTCCAAATTACTATCTAGATAAAAAATTAGAGTTAAAATTCACGGATAACAACCAGTTTACTTTCTCTTATAAAGATGAAGTGATATTTAAAGGTCAATTGAATTCCAGCAATCAAACCATAGACTCTAAGGGACTTTGGGAAGTTGTAATATTTAGCAAATCTCTATTTAAAGAAACATTTACTATCACTAAACTCGCACTACCTACAGCAGTCCAGTTCTTCAAAAGTAACTATAGCGTAGCTGAGAGAGGGAAAAACTCCGGTGTTATTGGTCTAAATTATAATGGCAATGATAAGGAACATATTACTCAAGTTCTGAATAATATTTTATCCGTCTATCAAATACAAAATATTCAACGCAAGTCTTTAGAATCTAAACAAACTTTAAATTTTTTAGACAAACAGCTGCCGGAACTTAAACAGCAACTTGAGGAATCAGAAATCAAGTTCAACCGTTTCCGTGAGCAATACAATACTATTGATGTAACTCAAGAAGCCGAGTTAATGTTAAAGCAAAATGTTGAACTGGAAAAGATGAAAATCCAATTACAACAACAGCAAGCGGAACTCTCTTCAAAATATACCCCTGACCACCCTCTTATGTCAGCAATCAATGCTCAACTTTCTGAAATTAATCAAAAAACTTCAGAAATGACACAATCTATTAAACGTTTACCAGAAACACAACGATTATATTTACAGCTATATCGAGATGTAAAAGTAAATACTGAGCTTTATACCGCATTATTAAATAGTTATCAGCAATTGAAAATTGCAGAGGCTGGTGAAATTGGTAATGTCAGAGTTATTGACCAAGCTGTTGAACCCGTTAAGCCAATTAAACCCAAGTCATTAATTACAATAATTTTATCAATTTTTGCTGGTGGTTTTATTGGAGTATTAATTGCACTATTACGAAATATGATGCGTTCAGGCATTAAAGACGCAGCGCAAATTGAAAATGAGCTTGATCTGCCAGTCTATGCCACTGTACCGCGCTCTGTTATTCAAGAAAGTCGTATTAAACTATTAAAGAAGAAAAAGAATATTCCTATTCTTGCGGTTAAAGATAGCAGTGATATCGCGATTGAAAGTCTCCGTAGCATGCGAACAGCAATTCATTTTGCCTTAATGAATGCGACCAATAATGTGATTGCCATTTCTGGTCCTGCACCTGAAGTTGGAAAATCATTCATTACCACTAACCTTGCTACTATTTTAGCGCAAGGAGGAAAACGGGTTCTGGTCATTAATGGTGATCTACGTCGTGGCTATTTACATAAGTACTTTAATGCCGAAGTGCAACCAGGTTTAGCAGAATTATTGAATCACCAAAATAGCTATGAAGAGGTGGTGCAAAATTCAACTGTAGATAACCTGTTTTTTGTGACACGTGGTAAGAGTCCGGTTAACCCGTCTGAACTATTAAGTACAGATCAATTCAAAACTTTCTTGAATCAAGCCTCTGCTCATTTCGATCATGTACTGATTGATACGCCACCTGTGCTTGCGGTGACCGATGGTATTATTATTGCGCAATATGCGGGTGTGAATTTATTGGTTGCCCGTCATGCCAAAACACAAATTAAAGAGCTGGAAATCACTGTGAATCGTTTTGAACAGGCCAATGTGAAAGTCAATGGTGTGATTATAAATGATGTACAACAAGGGGCAGCAGGTAGCTATGGTTATAATTATGCCTATGCTTATACCGCAAATAAAGACAATGACTAATTCATTGTAAACTTTGATATCACACCCTGTTCGAGGCAGGGTGTGATAGTTCTCTCTATCACATTTATTCCAAATGTTCATTGTTGAAAAAATCAACTAAAAACCCTATCTTGGTTATAGTTTAAAACTCCTGAGAATATACAAAAATGTTACCCAAAACACTGCTCGCCGGCTTGGCATTAAGCTCCTCACTGACCTTTGCCCAAGGTATCGTTTTAAATGACCAAAACCTGCGCACCGATTTAAACTGGTTAAATCAGCAAGGTGTGATTCAAGTTAGCACTTCGACCTGGCCAATGAGTGGTGATGAAATCCAACGTGCCCTTTCTCAGACAAAAATCAGCAATAGTAATCAATAAAAAGTCATTGATTCAGTCACGGCTCATTTGAATACCAATAACCAGTTACTCAAAGCATCACTATTTGCAGAGACAGATCAAAAAAATATTCCTCAAGCCTTTGGCGATCAGCAAAAAGCGCAATATCAGGCGGGTATAGAGTTGAATACAGGCAATCAGAATTGGGATGCCAGACTTCGTATCAATGCAGAAAAAGATCCCCAGATTGATAATGATCAAGATGTGAATATTGAAGGGTCTTACCTTGCAGGTAAATTATGGAATCAATGGCTGATTGCTGGACAAATTCCGACCTACTGGGGATCTGGCCATGATGGCAGCTTAATTCGGGGGTGATGCCTGTCGGTCCTGCGTATGGTGTGACCATGCAGCGTGCCGAACAGCATGCTTTTGCAAACAAATGGCTATCTTGGATTGAGCCTTGGCAATATCAAGCTTTTGTCGGACAACTGGATGATTACCATGCTATACCTGATGCCAAACTGATTGGCTTACGTGTCACCGCACAACCTTTACCCTATTTGGAGCTGGGTGCATCGCGTGCTATGCAATGGGGTGGTGGTGACCGTTCAGAAAGTTTATCTACACTCTGGAATGCTATAAAAGGCAATGATAACTTTGATAATAGTGATGATGATAAGTCTAACCAAATTGCCGGTTTTGATGCACGGTTAAGCTTACAACCACTGGTGCAAGTACCAATGGGTATCTATGCGCAATATGTCGGTGAAGACGAAGCAGGCGGCTTACCGGCCAAAAAAATGTACTTGGCTGGAGTCGATTATTCTTCTAGCTATCACAATATGCCTTTCCAGCTGTATACTGAATGGACAGATACCCGTAGTAATGGTAGTGCCGATGGTATTTCATATAACCACCATGTTTATACCGATGGTTTTTATCAGCATGGTTACCCATTAGCACATGCGATAGGTGGTGATGGTCAAATGATTTCAGTAGGTGGTGATATTCGTTTCGATCGCCTCAATCGTGTTAATGCTCGAGTGCTATTTGCCAAGCTGAATGAATCCCACCGAACTACTAATTTAGCTTTTCCAGCGCAGGATGAATTAAAAGCTGTTGATTTGAGCTGGACGCATTATTTACGCCCCGATATTCCACTAAAATTAAATGGCTGGATCAGCGATTCAGACCTACATGACAATGATATTGGTGCATCGATTGGAATTGAATTTCCTTTAGAAAAAAGCTTGTTTTCCTACTAAGCTCTTTGCAAAATATAATTTCGGTTGAGGCAGTCATTGATCCTAGACATTCTCCAACAATGATTAAGTTCTGAAAAATAAAAAACCAGCGATTGCTGGTTTTTTTATTTCTTTAAACTTCAACACAACTGCGATGTCCGCTTGCTAAAAAACCACCCATTCTGCAAGATTTCTCAAAATTTTCTGCTAAGATGGAATGAACCTCAACGATAACATTAGATTGGAATAATACATGAGTAAGGCCTTACCGATTGCTGTCGCTGTTCTTTTAGGCGGTGCCGCGCTAGTACCTGTTTACTATGCAACTCAAAACCCAGCTGCTCAAACCACAAAAGCATCTAAAGATGCCTCTGCTGTTTCTAAAATTAGCTATGCACTCGGTTATGAAGTCGCTCATCAAACTCCACCTGAGCTGGATATTAACAGCTTTGTGACAGGCGTTCGCGAAGGCCATGCCCGTACTGCTCCTGCTTATACTGAAGAAGAATTACAAGCAGCTTATGAGCAGTTCCAAAAAGAAATGCAGCAGAAGCAAGTGGATAGTGCCAAACAGGCTCAGGCATCAAGTGATACTTTCCTGACCGAAAATGCCAAAAAAGCTGGAATAAAAACCACAGCATCTGGTTTGCAATATTTAGTGACCAAAGAAGGTACGGGCAAGCAGCCTGCAGCAACTTCAAGTGTGAAAGTACATTACACAGGGAAATTAGTTGATGGTACCGTGTTTGACAGTTCGGTTGAACGTGGCGAGCCGATTGAGTTCCCACTCAATCAGGTCATTCCAGGCTGGACCGAAGGTCTGCAACTGATGAAAGAAGGCGGTAAAGCAACCCTGTATATCCCATCTAAACTCGGTTATGGTGAACAGGGCGTGCCAGGTACGATTCCTCCACACAGTACTTTGATTTTTGATGTGGAACTCATCGAAGTAAAATAATCCACGAAAAGGAGAGCAACGCGCTCTCCTTTATTTTGAGAATGAATCATGAAAATACAAATAAGTTTGATAGTTTTACTGCTGAGTTCTGGCAGTCTTTTTGCCAAAGAAGTCACCAATAAAAGCCCTGAGGCTGAACAGGTCGGCTACAGCTTTGGTTATCTGATGGGAAAAAGCAATGCCGATTCCTTACAAGGCATTGATCTGGATGCCTTCAGTGCCGGTTTAAAAGCGGCAGCCGCTGGGAAACAGGCGACTTTAAGTGAGGAAGACATGGCGCGAGTCTTGACCCAATTTAAGCGTCAGGCTGAAGCCAAGGAGCTGATTACCTTGAAAAAGCAGGCGGATGAAAATGCCAAAATTGGTCAGGCATTTCTGGCTGAAAATGCTAAAAAACCGGGGATCAAAACCACGAAATCAGGTTTGCAATATCAGATTCTTCAGGAAGGTAAAGGGAAATCGCCGAGCGCAAATAGTAATGTCCGGGTACATTATGAAGGCCGTTTGATCGATGGTACGGTTTTTGATAGCTCAATTGCCCGTAATCAGCCCGTAGTATTTCGTACCACACAGGTCATTACCGGCTGGACCGAAGGTTTACAGCTGATGAAAGAAGGTGCCAAATATCGTTTCTTCATTCCGGCCGAATTGGCCTATGGACAGATTGGTTCAGGGGATGTAGTTGAACCGAACAGTACTTTAATTTTTGATGTGGAATTACTGGAAATTATTAAATAATAAGTCCTATTTTTCCAGATCTAAAATCGGAGAGGTTCTATATTTGCCTCTCTTTTTTATGAGCTTAAGTATCCGTAAATCGCAGGTTTTCATGTCACATTCCGATCAGTTTTGCTATGTTATGTTTTAATCAAGCAATTCAACAACAATAGAGGATGTCAGCATGGCAGCAATCAAGACTCGCGAAATTTATTATACTGCGCAGGATGGCAGCCCATTAATTGGTTATTTTGCCGCCCCAGAAACAGATACCCCTGTTGCCGGTGTACTGGTCGCACCCGAATGGTGGGGTCGGAATGAATATACCGAACAGCGTGCCCGTGAACTTGCAGAACATGGCTATGCGGCCTTGGCCATGGACATGTATGGGGATAAAAAAGTCACGACCAATTCTGATCAGGCTCATCAGTGGATGATGCAAACTTTTGAAGATCCTGACACTATCGTCAACCGTGCAACAGCAGCCTTGAATGCTTTGGCAGCACAGGATGAAGTCAATGTTGAAAAGCTTGCAGCGATTGGTTTCTGTTACGGCGGCAAAGTCGTACTGGATCTGGCCCGTTCTAATGCACCGTTAAAAGCGGTGGCCACTTTCCATGCCATTCTGTCGCCAAAAGCACCTGCTCAGGAAGGTCAGGTACAGGCGGAAATCCTGGTGCTACATGGTGAACTGGACAGCATGGTGACTTTGGATGATGTGGCCAGTTTCCGTGAGGAAATGCATGCCGCCAAAGTCGAGCATGAAGTAATTGTTTTTGAAAATGCCAAACATGGCTTTAGCAACCCGCTTGCGGATGAACGGGCCAAAGCCAATGGTGTAGATCTTGGTTACAATGCAGAAGCGGAACGAAAAAGCTTGGCAGCAATGTATGCCTTGCTGGATCGTCATTTGGCATAAATAGAAACAACTATTTGGCTTGTTCACAGGCTAAATATTTCAGATACTTCATGAAGAAAAGAAAGATAAATCCTACCAGAGGAGAATGTGTATGATGGCTGAAACCAACTGCCCCTACTGCAATTTTGACGAATATGATGTCATTGCCAAAAATGATTATGGTGTGGTGTTGCCTGAACCAAATTCATTGTCCGAAGGTCATTGTGTGATCATTCCATTGCGGCATGTGGCCTCATTTTTTGAAGTGACTGACAAAGAACGTAAAAGTTTGATGTCTTTATTGGAACAGGCACGCAATGAACTGCAATTACGCTACCAGCCTGCCGGTTTTCATGTCGGTTTTATTGATGGTGAAGTATTTCAGGAAAAGGTTGAACATCTGCATATTCATATTATTCCGCGTTATGCAGGCAAGACCTTGAAGCTGGATGAGCGCTGGGGAATTAACGATTAACCGGATTTTTGATCAAAAATAAATGCTCTCCGGAGCATTTATTTTTATGAAAGCTAAGTTCTATCAAGCTCGATGAACATCTACGTTTTTATCTCACTTTTCACATTCCCACCCTGCTGATTCCGCTATACTAGCTGCTGCTTATTCGGTTGCTATGTGTTCATGTTCGTATTTTCAGATGCCCTGTTGGAATGGTTTGATGTGCATGGTCGTCATGACTTACCTTGGCAGGTGACAGATGACCCCTATAAAGTCTGGGTCTCTGAAATCATGTTGCAGCAAACCCAGGTCAAAACTGTACTGCAATATTTCGAACGATTCATCCAGCGTTTTCCGACTGTTCAGGATTTAGGTCAAGCCTCATGGGATGAGGTTGCACCTTACTGGGCAGGTCTCGGCTATTATGCGCGCGCCCGCAATCTGCATAAAGCTGCCGGCATCGTAACCGCACAGCAGCAGTTCCCTCAAACCCTGGAAGAATGGATGGCCTTGCCCGGCATTGGCCGTTCTACCGCTGGCGCGCTGATGTCACTCGGTTTACGTCAATATGGCGTAATCATGGATGGTAATGTCAAACGGGTATTGTCACGTTTCTTTGCGATTGAGGATGATCTGTCCAAACCCGTGTATGAGCGTGCCCTCTGGCAACTGGCGGAACAGCTCTGTCCTATCGAACGCAATCATGACTATACCCAAGCGATTATGGATCTGGGCGCGACCGTTTGTACGCCGAAAAAGCCTTTGTGTCTGTATTGTCCAATGCAGCAGCATTGCAAGGCACATCAGCAAGGACTAGAAAATGAATTGCCTTTCAAGAAGGCCAAAAAACCGGTTCCGGTACGCTCTGCTCAGGTCTTGCTGATCCAGTCCGGTACAGACTGGCTCTGGCAGCAACGTCCCAATAGCGGTCTCTGGGGCGGTCTCTGGTGTCTGCCGATTATTGAAAATGCACATGAATTGGAACAGCAATGCCAGCAACTTGGCCTGAAAAATATCGTCAAAAAAACCCAGATTAGCCACAGTTTTACCCATTTTACCTGGAACCTTGAAGCGATTGTTTTTACAGTAGATCAGGATCAGCAGGAACATCTGGCCATTGAACTGCAAGGCTGCTGGATGCATCCAGAGACAGCCATTGATTGCGGTCTGCCAACAGCGATGAAAAAATTGATCTCTGCGGTAAATGTATGACATAGTCTGGACAAAGCAAAAAACCGATCAGCTCAGAATGAGCATTGCCAATATTTAAGGATGAATAGCGTGCGCCAATATCTTGCTTTGATATGGATTGCTTTAATAGCTGTGCTGCTGGCAGCCTGTAGCAGTACACCGAAAAAATCCCCCTCTGTACAGCTCAATCCCATTCTGGTGCAAAAGCTGAAAAATATGCGGATGCCTTCTTCTTTGCCAATCCCGGTTGCACGTGTACAGGCACGTGAATTAACAGATACTTGGGGCGCTTCGCGCAGTCGCGGACGTCTGCATGAAGGTATTGATATCATGGCTCCACGTGGAACCAAGGTTTTTAGCGCGACTGAGGGCCTGATTGCGGATTTACGTAATAACAATTTGGGTGGTAAAGTAGTCTGGATTTTGGGTCCAGGCGGCTCCTGGCACTATTATGCGCATCTGGATGGCCATAAACGTGGCTTAAAAGTCGGCGACTATGTCAAAAAAGGCCAGCTGATTGCTTATGTCGGCAACAGCGGCAATGCCCGGCATACTGCTCCCCATCTGCATTATGGAATCTATTTACAGGGCAAGGGCCGCGGTGTGGTCAACCCTTATCCCTATTTACGTTAATTTTAGGATATTTACATGTCAGAAGCGTTGATCAATCGTCTGGTGGAATTTGCTGAATCAGGCAATCAACAAAAAATTGTATTGAATGGTCAAACTTACCAGGGCTGGGTGATGGAAATTACCGAGGATGCGCTTCTGATCAGTACCGGTTATGCCGACAAGGCCGGTAAAGATATGTGGATTCAATTTAGCGATCTGGATCAGGCTGAACTGTCGTATTGGGACAATCAGCAGGATCAATGGACTGTGTTTAAATTATAAAAGCATCAAAACAAGGAGCATCACATGACTGTGCAACGCTGTGGCTGGTGCTCCGATGATCCGCTGTATATCACCTACCATGACCAGGAATGGGGACAGGCCCTGCTGGATGAAAATCGCCTGTTTGAAATGCTGTGTCTGGAAGGACAGCAGGCCGGTCTGGCCTGGATTACCGTTCTCAGAAAACGTGAAGCTTATCGTAAACATTTTTTTCAATATTCGATCGAATCTATCGCCTCACTTACAGATCAACAACTCCAAATAAAACTTGAAGATGCTAGCCTGATACGGCATCGCGGCAAACTCAATGCCATTCGGGAAAATGCCCAAGCATGGCTTAAGCTACAGCAGCAAGGGATCAATCTGGTAGAATGGCTCTGGTCTTTTACCCAGCAACCGCGATTGAATAATGATGTTGTGGATTATCGTCAGGCGCCTGCTCAAACCATTGAGAGCCAGAAGATGTCTAAAGCACTCAAACAGGCTGGTTTTAAATTTGTCGGACCCACCATTTGCTATGCCTTTATGCAGGCCGTTGGTATGGTCGATGACCATGAAAATCATTGTGACTTTAAAACAATATCCTCGCATTTAAATAAGAGCTGAAATCATGTCGAATAATATTATTCAAGCTTATGCTGCCATGTCCGCAGGTGCGGAACTGGAACCTTATCAATTCGATGCCGGAGAACTGCAGCCGCATCAGGTCGAAGTCAAAGTGGAATACTGCGGTCTCTGTCATTCTGATATTTCAGTCATTAACAATGACTGGGGTTCTTCAGTGTATCCGGTCGTAGCAGGACATGAGATTATCGGCACCATTACCCATCTGGGTGCAGAAGCCAAAGGCCTGAAAGTTGGGCAACGGGTTGGCATCGGCTGGACAGCGGAAAGTTGTCAATATTGCGATCCTTGTATTTCGGGCCAGCAAGTGCTGTGTACTGGCGGTCAGGTGGCGACCATTGTCGGACATGCCGGTGGTTTTGCCGATAAAGTGCGTGCCGGCTGGCAATGGGTCATTCCCCTACCCGAAGATCTTGACCCTGAAAGTGCGGGTCCCCTGCTCTGTGGCGGAATTACCGTATTCGATCCGATTCTCAAACATCAGATTCAGGCCATTCATCATGTGGGCGTAATTGGCATTGGCGGTTTAGGACATATGGCCATCAAGCTGCTGAAAGCCTGGGGCTGTGAAATTACTGCCTTCACCTCGAACCTGGATAAAACTGATGAACTGAAAGCCATGGGCGCTGACCATGTAGTGAACAGTCGTGATGTCGCTGCATTAAAAGCCCAGCGTGGCAAGTTTGATTTATTACTGAGTACTGTCAATGTCACCTTGAACTGGCAGGCTTATCTGGCAACTTTGGCGCCGAATGGCACTGTGCATATGCTGGGTTTACCACTTGAGCCGATGCAGATTCCGGCTGGCATGTTGATTGGCGGAGCCAAGTCAGTTACCGGTTCACCGACAGGTTCGCCGGCGGCATTACGTCAGTTACTCCAATTTGCTGCACGTAAAAATATTGCTCCGCAAATTGAAGTCTTCCCGATGTCACAACTGAACCAAGCGATTGAACATCTGCATTCTGGCAAAGCCCGTTACCGGATTGTGCTTAAAGCAGATTTTACAGCTTAAATCCTGCTTATTTTCAGCTGTTAAAAAGACCCAGAAATTGGGTCTTTTTTATTGTAGAGCTTCAGGCAAGACCGCAATAGATGAAGGCTTGGCCAGCTCGGTCTTCATTTTCTGCAGCATCTGATAAGGTTGCTGTTGCACAAACATATTTACGAAGCTCAAAGGAATGGAACCTTCCGGATTGGCATAACCATAGGTAGAGACCTTGACTTTATTATTGGCCAGTTTCTGAAAAGTCCAGTCACCCTGATAATCGGTTAAACGCACATAATCCGGGTTTAAAGGATAACCACTTTGGATGGCTTTATTCTTAATGGTGATCTGACCATTGGCTTCCTTGATCATCTTGCCCTGCACAATCAGGTCACGGTCTTTTAAGGGAAATGGAAAATCCAGCACCATATACAGGATAAAGTCACCTTTTTTATCATTTCGGGACAGAACCTTGATGCTACCCATATAGGGAACCCACTGTACTGTATGCTCGACATTCAGAATCAGGGACACGGCATTTTCAATGGGGGTGGTATAGGTGGTTTCAGCTTTATAGAGAAACACTGGGTTTTGCTCATTCTGATAAGTCCAGACCTTGATATTATTTTTATAAATACTGAGTTTAGGCTTCTCGAGAGGCTTTGCCTGCGCAATGGCACCAAGTGCCACTGCACAGAGCAGGAAAATCATTTTTTGCATTATATTATTCGTCTTATTCTAGTTTTATACTTTTTTATAAATGATTTTAACTCGGTTTTAAACCTGAATATCGTTAAAACCAAGCACGTCTTTCATATCATATTTACGCGCTTCACGACCTACGACCCAAGCCGCAGCACGTACCGCACCAGAAGCAAAGTTCATGCGATTGGTCGCTTTATGAGTAATTTCCACACGTTCCCCATCGGCAATAAACATGGCGGTATGTTCACCGACAATATCGCCACCACGAATGGTCTGGAAGCCAATGCTCTTACGCTCACGCGGACCGGTATGACCTTCACGGCAATAGACCGCATCTTCTTTCAGGTCACGGCCTAAAGTTTCCGCAATCGCCTCACCCCACATCAAAGCTGTACCCGATGGCGCATCTACTTTGTGACGGTGATGTGCTTCAATCACTTCGATATCTACGGTATCACCAAAAACTTTAGAGGCCAGTTCAAGCAATTTGATCGATACATTCACACCCACTGAATAATTCGCTGCATACACTACAGGAGTTTCCGTCGCAGATTGATCCAGATAGGCTTTTTGCTCATCATTCATACCCGTCGTACCGATCACGATGGCGACACCAGCTTCACGGCAGATTTTCAGATGATTGACGGTCGCTGCGGGTGCGGTAAAATCAATCACGACATCACAGTCTTTGACTACATCGGTAAGGCTACCCACAATCTTGACACCTGTTGCGCCAATTCCGGCAAGTTCACCAGCATCTGCGCCTAATAGTGTACTTTCAGGGCGTTCTACCGCGGCCGCCAATTGATAACCTGCTTCATGCACCGCCTGAATAAGGATACGCCCCATACGACCGCCTGCACCTAAGATCCCAATGCGTGGTGTAGCTGACATAACATAGTCCTGATGTTGATCCAAAATTGCTCTTACTATAGCAAAACTGCAGAATAACACTAAGATGCATTGCATAAAAATCAATGAAAATACTCAAAGAGTGAAATCACTGATATTGATAAGAGTTTTAATCAAGCTTAAGAAGTTAGGCAATCACTTCCGTCAAAGCTATACGATATACATCAACTTGACTCGTCATATAGTTTTTAGCAATTACTCATATAACTGAAATAAGCTTATTCATAATTTTATCGCTCTGATTTTGCATTGATTTACTGAGATTACTGATTTGTGAAGTTAAACAGACGACTTGCCAATACAGTTTTTCCTGTTTAGTCTCGCCATTATTAATTGAGCTCAAAATCTTGATGATTTAAATCTCAGTTAGATTAACAGGATTCTTATGCAAGACTTTTTACTAAATTTTAATTATGAATATCTACTTTTGAATTGATGAGCAGATAAGATTTTAAGTCTTATTGAGATTAAAAGGACTCAATTTTGCTTTATACAAAAATCAGTCCTTAGATTGAGCAAATGAATTATCTAGCTCTTAGGGAACTTATTAAAAATAATAATACCTAAAGCAAAATTTGCATAGTCTATACAATTTTGAAAATTTTTCCACTTAAGGTACTTTGAAAGCACATTTCAAAACTGGGACGAATATCTTCACCATCTACAGTGATATGTTTTATATTGGAATGAGATTGTGTTTTAGAAAAATGATGATCGACTGTTGCTTGAATAGCGTGTTGAGCCCCAAACTGATCCTTCACACTGATACTTTGTTTAAGCATATCTATACCTTTAATAATAGTTAAAGTGGCAAAATATCCACTAAAAATTGATGTTTCTTAATTTTATCTTTAAATAACTTTATGATTTAGCTTAAATAATTGATTTAGAGAAGTATAGAATGTACGGCCATCTAAGTTTAAATCTACCTCAACTCCAGATGAAAGAAGAACTCTTTTACCCACTTCAATTCTTTTTAAACCCTGACGTGTATTTTGCATTTTATTGAGAGGAATTAACGAAACAATAATTTCAGTACCATTTTTAGATTTTGCAATTAAATCATTTATTTTTAACAACTTGAATCCTGTTTTTCTAAAGATTTTTCCAATTTGGAAAATAACTTAAAATTAAATTTGAACGATAAAAAAAGCACTTATTAAGTGCTTTTTTTTACTGTTTATTCTTACTTAGATAGCAACAATATTTACAGCATTCGGTCCTTTTTGACCTTGAGCTACACTGAATTCAACCAGTTGGCCTTCCATTAAGGTTTTAAAACCTGAACTGGCGATTTCGCTGAAATGAGCAAAAACATCTGGACCTGATTCTTGTTGAATAAAACCAAAACCTTTAGTTTCGTTGAACCACTTTACAGTACCTTTAACAACATTTGAGTTTGACATAATATATCCTACTAATTTTTTAATAATTTTTAGTCAATTTATTGACTGAATATAACTTTGAAATAATAAAGAATGAGACTTAAAATCTGAAAAAAACGAAGGATTATGACTAAAACTGCGATACTTAAAGAAGATTTACCGAAACAAGACTTTTTTCTAGTTAAGTTAACTATACACGAAAAATTTAATTAATCAAGTTTTCTTATATATATATTTATTTTATTTATTAAAAAATGAAATTTTAAAAATTTATAGTGATTTCAATAAGATTAAGCTTCCATTGTCATGAGAACAAAATAAGAGTAATCTGCTGTACTGGTAAATTTGATAAGTAATGAATGCGATTATATAGCTCTGTAATAACAATATTGGTCTTTTTAATTTCGGGAATGATGCTTTTTTCTCACTTACAAAATATCTATCACCCTCCAAATTTGGACTCATACTTTCTATTTAGATAATGAAATATAAAAATAGAAACCGCTTTTTAGGCGGTTTCTGTTTTTAAGCGATACCTATCAACTAATAAATAGCATCTTCTAATCTAGAGTATCTTATCTACATAATAAAAAAGGACGCCTCAGCGTCCTCTTTTACTTTCACTCAATTAATCAAACAAGCGATCAAAGAATGATTTTTTCTTTGGTGAGGACTTGCTGTCTTCCCCATCCATGGTTTCTTGCAGTTCTTTTAACAGTTCACGTTGACGTGCACTTAAATTCACTGGAGTTTCCACCACAATACGGCACAGCAAGTCACCTTGCATGCTGGTACGTACCGGTTTAACACCCTTACCACGTAAGCGGAACAATTTACCCGTTTGCGTACCTTCAGGAATTTTCAAGCTAACACGACCATCCAGCGTAGGAATCTGAACTTCCTTACCTAAGGCTGCATCAGCAATCGATACCGGCACATCCATATACAGATCAGCGCCATCACGCTGGAAGATT
This sequence comes from Acinetobacter sp. CIP A162, assembly GCF_000367905.1. GTDB lineage: Bacteria > Pseudomonadota > Gammaproteobacteria > Pseudomonadales > Moraxellaceae > Acinetobacter > Acinetobacter lwoffii. Next base: position 92,622 of record NZ_KB849161.1, read on the forward strand.
TCGTGCTCACGCACCACCACTTCTACGTACAAGTCACCTGACTGACCATCACGGATTGCTTCACCCTTACCGGTCAAGCGTACGCGGTCGCCATTGTCCACGCCCGCAGGAATAGTGACTTCCAAGGTTTGCTGACGATCTGACACCCCTGAACCATGACATTTATTACATGGGTTCTTGATGATCTTGCCCTGACCGCGACAGGTACTACAGGTTTGCTGTACCGAGAAGAAACCTTGCTGCATACGCACTTGACCCGCACCATGACAGGTACGGCAGGTTTCCACATCGTTTGGATTTTTTGAACCTTTACCATCACAGGCATCACACGGTGCCGGTGCAGTAAAGGTAATGGTTTTCTTGACGCCTTTGACCGCTTCTTCCAGAGTCAGTTCCATCACATAGCGTAAGTCCGAACCACGGCGTGCACGTTGCTGGCCACGACCACCGCCGCCACCAAAAGCACCACCGAAAATATCACCGAACTGGTTGAAAATGTCTTCTGCGCTGAAACCACCGCCGAAGCCGCCACCGCCGCCCATACCACCCTCAAAGGCCTGGTGGCCCATACGGTCGTACATGCTGCGCTTTTCACCATCAGAGAGCACTTCATAGGCCTCTGCTGCTTCTTTGAATTTCTCTTCAGCTTCAGCATTGTCCGGGTTACGGTCTGGATGATATTTCATCGCCAACTTACGGTAGGCTTTTTTGATTTCATCATCACTAGCGGTTTTAGCGACGCCCAAAACCTCATAATAATCACGTTTAGCCATGTCTGGCGATGCTCCTCACGGAATTTTGTTTAATATTCAACTGAGGTCTGAAATTGGGGTCAAACCTGATTTTACAAGGGGAAATATGAAAAAAATTATATGCTTTAGAACACAGCTTTATTTTGAGAGAATTTATGCAGGCCTTTAAACCAGGCATTGAGCAGGAAAATAAAGGCAATAAAGCTGAAAATCACCCCGGTCACGACACAGGCCTTGACCCATAACTGGCTGTCCCAGGCAAAGAAAAACAGCGGAATAAACCACAGCGCAGCAAAGAGCGCCAAAATGGTATAAATCACGATATTTCGCATGATCCACAAGGCCTGCGCCTGTAACCAGACTTCGGCATAATCGACTTGTGTCACTTTACGGGCCAACCAGTAGGCAAAAAGTCCACTAAACAGGGTAAATAAGGCCAAAAACATGAAGACATAAGCCATCGCTACGGAACGTCGCATCTTGGTTAATGTAGTTTGAGTCATGTTGGTTTAACCTCATTACCGGATTGGCAGTTCGGCCAATGCAGTAGTTACTTATTTTTTTAAATTATAAAAATCTCAGCTGCTACTATATTGAAAATTTCAATATTTCGCACCTGAAATTATGACAATTTTAAACAGAATTTAAACTTTTTTTCACTTTAAACCATTGTGCATATAAGGCAGGCAGGAAAAACAGGGTCAGAAGTGTCGCCACAATTAAACCACCCATAATGGCCACTGCCATCGGCCCGAAAAAAATACTGCGGGACAAGGGAATCATGGCTAAAACAGCGGCCAATGCGGTCAAGACAATCGGGCGACAACGGCGGACTGTGGCATTGATAATGGCATCCCATGGGGATTCTCCGGCCTGAATATCCTGCTCGATCTGGTCAATCAGAATCAGGGAATTTCGCATGATCATTCCAGAAAGCGCAATCGTCCCGAGCATGGCCACAAAACCAAAAGGTTTATTGAAAAGTAACAGGAATAACACCACCCCGATAATGCCTAAAGGTGCGGTCAGGAATACAATAAAGGCCCGTGAGATGCTCTTGAGCTGAATCATTAACAGGGTCATCACCACCGCCAGGAATAAAGGCATGCCGGCATTGACCGAGTTCTGGCCACGTGCGGATTCTTCGACCGTGCCGCCGACTTCCAGCAGATAGCCATTCGGCAACTCAGCTCGAAGTTGGTGCAGTGAATCGTGTAATTCATTCACCACAGTGGCCGGCTGTAAGGCCGTGCGAATATCGGCACGCACCGTGATGGTCGGTAAACGATTCCGATGCCAGATCAAGCCTTCTTCAAAGCTATATTCAATGTTGGCAAGCTGTGCCAACGGTACCGAAGTACCACGTGACGTCGGTATCGCCAGACTGCTTAAAGAAGCGACATCAACGCGTTCAGCCTGCGCACCACGTAAACGGATTTCAATCAGTTCACGCTTTTCCCGATACTGATCAATGCCGGCCCCCAAAATCGAGCTGTTCAGCACATTGGCCAGTTCGCTGCTAGTCACGCCCAACTGACGGGCACGATCCTGATCGATCTCCAGTTTGATGACTTTGCTCGGCTCACCCCAGTCTAGATGTACATTGGTGGTATTCGGATTTTCGCCCACGGTTGCGGCGACTTTCTGCGCCCATTCACGAACCAGTCCCAGATCTTCACCAGAGACCCGGAACTGCAATGGATAACCGACTGGAGGGCCATTTTCCAGCAGGGACACCCGGGTACGGACTTCCGGTAATAACAGCCGAATCTGGTCACTCAAGGATTGACGGATTTCGTTACGATCTTCCAAAGAGGATGCCAGCACCACAAACTGGGCAAAACTGGTTTGCGGCAGCTGCTGATCCAGCGGTAAATAGAAACGCGGCGATCCCATCCCAACATAAGCCACATAGTTATCAATGCCCTCTTGTTTTGATAAAAAGGCTTCGACTTTTTTTACTGCAGCTTCAGTGGCCTTCAGTGATGCACCTTCTTCAAGTTTGAGATCCACCAGAATTTCAGCCCGGTTCGAGGGCGGGAAAAACTGCTGCGGCACCAGCTTAAACATTAAAATAGACAGAATAAAAATTCCGACCGTGGCAGCAATGACAGTTTTACGATAGGTCACACAGGCATCGACCCAACGGCGAAAACCCCGATAAAACCGGGTTTGATAGGGGTCATAATGTTTACCGGCGTGATGCACAATCGGCTGAGGTTCTGGCTGTTTGCGCAGACGTGCCCAGAGACGCTGGTACCACGGCGCTTTTTGAATTAAATCTTTGTTGAAATCCGGTAGAAGTTTATCGCCTAAATATGGCACAAACAGTACCGCGGCCAGCCAAGATACCAGCAATGCAATGGTCACTACCTGGAAAATCGAACGGGTATATTCCCCGGTACTCGAAGCTGCAGTGGCGATCGGCAGAAAACCGGCAGCGGTAATCAGGGTCCCGGTCAGCATAGGAAAAGCCGTGGTGCGCCAGGCATGCCCGGCCGCCTGTAAACGGCTATAACCCTGCTCCATCTTAATCGCCATCATTTCAATCGCGATAATGGCATCATCAACCAAAAGACCGAGGGCCAGAATCAGGGCCCCCAGGGAAATTTTATGCAGTCCGACATCAAACAGCTGCATACCGGCAAAGGTCATGGCCAGCACCAGCGGAATCGAGAAAGCTACCACCAGACCGGTTCGGAAACCGAGCGAGAAAAAACTGACCAGCAATACGATAATCACCGCTTCTGCCAGCACTTTCATAAATTCGTTAATGCTGCGTTTGACCGCCACCGGCTGGTCCGAGACTTTTTGCAGCTCCATGCCAAGTGGCAGGGCTTTTTGCAGGCGGGCGAATTCCTGTTCTAGATTTTTACCCAAGGCAATGATGTCCCCACCCTTACGCATCGATACAGCAATACCAATGCCGTTTTCGCCCATAAAGCGCATCCGGGGCTGTGCCGGATCACTAAAGCCTCGATAGACTTCTGCGACATCTCCCAGCTGAATGGTCTTGCCATTTACCAGAAGTGGCAGTTGCTGTAATTGTTCGACACTGCTTAAAGCACCGCTGACCCGAACCTGAATCCGGTCTGAACCGGTTTCAAAAAATCCGGCATTGCTCATGGCATTTTGCTGCTGTAAGGCCTGCTGAATGGCGCTGACTGGAACACCCAGCTGAATGGCTTTGGTGTTGGAAATCTCAATCCAGATTTTCTGGTCTTGCAGGCCAATCAGCTCAACTTTGGCAACATCTTTGACCCGTTGCAGTTGCAGCTGTAAGCGGTCGGCGTATTCCTTGAGGGTCGCATAGTCAAAATCTTTACCCTTGAGCACATAAATATTGCCAAAGGTATCGCCAAATTCATCATTAAAGAATGGACCTTGTACCCCTTGTGGCAATTCATGCCGGATATCGCCCACCTTCTTGCGCACGTTATACCAGACATCCGCGACATCTTTCGAAGCCAGGGAATCCTTGGCAACAAAAGTCACCATGGATTCGCCCGGACGCGAATAGGCCATGATACGGTCATACTGTCCCGTGGTCATCAGTTCCTTTTCAATCCGGTCAGTAACCTGTAGGGATACTTCTTTGGCACTGGCACCGGGCCAGTAGGTCTGGATTACCATGACTTTAAAGGTAAAAGGCGGATCTTCACTTTGTGACAGTTTGGAATAAGAGACGATGCCGATCAGACCCAGCAGGATCATAAAATACAGCACCAGACCTTTATTTTTTAACGCCCATTCCGACAGGTTAAAGTTCATGCTTAACCCCCTGCCTGAATGGTCACACGACGGTTTTCACGATCAATCGGATTGATTTTTTGCTGGTTACGCAGCAGATGTACGCCGCCAATCACCACATAGTCTTCCGGCTTGAGGCCACTGAGTACAGGAACACTGTCCCGGCCATAGGCACCGAGCTGGACCGGGACTTTACGTAAGGTATGATCCGGCTGGACCACCATGACATAAGCCTGCTGATCCGTTGCCGAGACACTGGATAACGGCACACTAAGCATATTATCGCGGCTATGCTGAAAAAATACCCGGGCACTTTGTCCCAACTGGATCTGGCCATTGCCTTCACGTAAGGAAACTTTAACCCTGAAGGTACGCGACTGGTCCGCTGCCGGTGAAATCTCGCGAACAAAAGCGGCAAATTTTTCTTCAGGTTTGGACCATAATGTCACTGTGGCTGTCTGTCCCACCTTGATCTCCGAAATAGCCTGTTCCGGCACCCCAATCACCACTTCACGCTCGCCGGCAATTGCCAGTTCATACACCACCTGCCCGGCAGCAACCACCTGACCTGTTTCAATATTGCGCGCAGTGATCACGCCGTTTCTAGTGGCAATCAGCTGGTTATAAGCAGTTTGGTTTTTAGCGGTATCATAGTTGGATTGTGCCTGCTTCAGATTTGACATGGCGGTCTTGTACTGGTTTTCGATCGCGTCATATTGTGAGCGGCTCACGGCATTGGATGGCAATAACTGCTTGAAACGTTGTAGTTCGTCTTGAGCAATCTTACTGGCAGACTGTGCACTTTCCAGCTGGGCACGTGCTGCATTCAGCTGCAGCTGGGCATCTTTGACATCCAGAGTTGCCAGGACTTGCCCGACTTTGACCTGGTCACCCACATCGACGAAACGCTGGGTCACCTGACCCGCTACCCGAAATGCCAGTGCCGTTTGCTGTCGTGCCTGCACATCACCGGCATAACTTTTTAGTTCATGCTGTGAAGTGGTGGGTGTGGCCACCATGACAAAGGGAACTTCCTGCCCTGCGGCAGCAGTATCTTTGCTGCACCCGGTTAAGGTCACGCTGCAAAGCACCACCATGCCAGCCAATATGCTGTAAATCCTGCTCATCTTATCCGCTCTTATCTGATCGTCTTTTTTAGGGCAAACTATGCTGATATATTGAATTGCTTGTTTTTTAATTAATATACCACCCGGTACACTAATTACAACTGAATCATCAAAGCAATGACCGTGTTGACTTTTTTTGGAAGAGATTGTGCAAATACCTGTAGGACGACCCAAGGATCTGGAAAAGCGTCAGCGCATACTCAGCGCGGCCAAAAGCTTATTTTTAGCACATGGCTATCATGCTTCCAGCATGAACCAGATTGCACGTGAGGCAAGAGTCACCAAGCTGACGGTGTATAACCATTTTCAGGACAAGGCCACCCTGTTTAGCTGTGCGATTGAGGATACCTGTGAAGCCATTCTGCATGAACATCCTCAGCTCTTGCAGCCGAGCAGTGACTTTGCGCAGGAGTTTTATCAGGCCTGTCAGCGCGCTTTAAATATTCTTCATTTACCTGAAGCGATCAAACTGGATCTGTTGCTGATGGAACTGGCCTCGCAGCAAAGTCCGTTGACCGAACAGTTTTATCAGGCCTCGCATAGCAAACTGGATGCAGTCTGGAATGATTTCTTTGCCCTGGCCCAGCAGTACCGCTTTATTCAGGTCGATCTTCCAGAAAAACAGACCGAGCTGATCGTATCCCTGCTGACCGGAACCCGTCATCAGAAAATCCTGCTGGGTCTCAGCCTTCCCCCTTCAAGCGCAGAACAGCAACAGATCATTAACGAGGCCATTGAACTGTTTATGCTGAAATATGCCCTGCCGGATTAACTCCTTTCCTTCGGACTGATCGCCGATAACCATATGTGGCCTAAAATTTGCTAAAAAAGCAGCCAATGCTCTGCAACTTTTGTCTCTAAGGGACTTGGATTGTCATGCAGTCGCGGTATAGTCAAAGCATGCATGTGAGGGAATAAAAAATGATTCAACAGATTGATGCACCACTACGCGAAGACGTACGCTTACTGGGTAATTTGCTGGGGGAAACCTTAAAATTACATGCGGGGCAGGATTTGTTTAATCAGATTGAGCAGATTCGTGCTTTATCTAAAGGCGCACGTGATGGACAGGTCGAAGCAGAAAAACAGCTAGAACAATTATTTTTGAGTCTGGAAGATGCAGAAATCCTGCCGCTGACCCGCGCCTTTACCCACTTTTTAAACTTTGCCAATATTGCCGAACAATATCATGTGGTACGTCGTCGCCGTCAGAGCGAGTTTGATGACACTGCAGAATCGCCCAATCCTCTGGTGCCTTTATTTGAAAAATTTAAACAGCAGGAGATTTCTGCCGATACGCTGTATCAGCAAATCTGTGAACTGAAAATTGAACTGGTTCTGACCGCGCATCCCACAGAAGTCAGCCGCCGTACCCTGATTCAAAAATATGACGGTATCAATAATGCCCTGTCCAAATTTGACCAGCAGAAACTGACTCCACGTGAACGTCAGGCAGTTCTGGCCGATCTGAAACAGCTGATCAGCTCCGCCTGGCAAACCGATGAAATCCGTCAGCATCGCCCGACTCCGATCGATGAAGCCAAATGGGGTTTTACCACCATTGAGCAAACCTTATGGAATGCAGTACCGAAATTTATCCGTGAACTAAATGGCATGGTGCAAGCGCAATGTGGCCAGAACCTGCCCTTAGATGTCGCACCCGTACGTTTTGCCTCATGGATGGGTGGTGACCGCGATGGCAACCCCAATGTCACCCACACCGTCACTCAGGAAGTACTGTGGCTGTCGCGCTGGAAAGCAGCCGATCTCTATGTACGCGATATTGAAAACCTGCGCTGGGAACTGTCCATTCAGCAATGCAGTCCGGAAATTTCTGAAGCCTTGGGCCAGCCCCATCCTGAACCTTATCGTGAATATTTACGTGATACCCGTACCCGCCTGAAAGCCACCCGTCACTGGCTGGCAGAAAAATTAAAAGGCAATGATGCCGATGACAGTCTGGTGATTAAAAGTAAAGATGAACTTTTACAACCGCTCCTGACCTGCTACCGTTCACTGATGGACTGCAATCTGGCCGAAATTGCCAATGGCAGCCTGCTGGACTTTATTTACCGGGTCAACAGTTTTGGGATCGAACTGCTAAAACTAGATATCCGCCAGGAATCGGGTCGTCACCGTCAGGCGATTTCTGCGATTACCGAATATTTAGGACTGGGGAATTTTGAAACCTGGACTGAACAGGCACGGCAAAACTTTTTACTGCAAGAGCTGCAAAGCAAACGTCCGTTGCTGCCAAAACATCTGAATGAGCCAGCAGGCAGCCTGATTGAACATCCGGATGTACAGGAAGTGTTTGCCACCATGCGTACGCTAGCCGAGCAACCGAGCGAATCTCTGGGTGCTTATATCATCTCGATGGCGGAATATCCAAGTGATGTGCTGGCGGTTTTATTGCTACAGAAAGAAGCCGGCATCAAGCAGGCGCTACGGGTGGTTCCCCTGTTTGAAACCTTAAAAGATCTGGATGGCGCAGCCGCAACCATGTCGACCCTGTTCAATATGCACTGGTACAAACAGCATATTCAGGGCAAACATGAGGTCATGATTGGCTATTCGGATTCTGCCAAGGATGCTGGTTTTATGTCGGCCAACTGGGCCCAATATCGTGCCCAGGAAGAACTGACCGCAGTTGCCCAACAACATGGCGTGCAATTGACCCTGTTCCATGGTCGTGGCGGTTCAATTAGCCGTGGCGGTGCGCCAACCCAGCAGGCACTCTTCTCTCAACCGCCAGGGTCGATTTCAGGTGCGATCCGGGTGACTGAACAGGGCGAAATGATCCGTTTCAAATTCGGTCTGGAAGAAATCGCCCTGCAGAATCTGGAAATTTATACCGCTGCAACACTGGAAGCGACCTTACTCCCGCCACCTGAACCCAAACAGGAATGGCGCGACTTGATGCATCAAATGACCGAGCTATCGGTGCAGGTCTATCGCCAGACCGTCCGGGAAAATCCGCATTTTGTGAAATACCTGCGTACCGTCACGCCAGAACTTGAACTGCAAATGCTGCCACTGGGTTCACGGCCGGCGAAACGTAAAGTCAGTGGTGGGATTGAATCACTGCGAGCGATTCCCTGGGTCTTTGCCTGGACCCAGATTCGCCTGATGTTACCGGCCTGGCTCGGTACCGGTGCTGCATTAAATGCGGTACTGGATCAGGGACAACGCACGGTACTGGATGAGATGCTGGCAGAGTGGCCGTATTTTCAGACCCTGATTGATATGCTGGAAATGGTACTGTCCAAAGCCGATGCCAATGTGGCGCTATATTATGAATCGCATTTGACTCAGGATGAAGATCTTAAAGTTCTGGGAACAGAACTGCGTCAGCGTTTGCAGGATGCTGTACAAACCCTGTTGAGCTTAAAAGGCGAATCGAAACTCCTGAGCAGTAACGGTGTACTGGATCAGTCGATGAAAGTACGTAAACCCTATTTGTTACCGCTGCACTTACTGCAAGCTGAACTGATGAAACGTCGCCGTTTATATCTGGAACAGCAGCAGGCTGAAAATACCCCGGTCGATCATGCCTTAATGGTCAGCATTGCCGGCATTGCAGCCGGTTTACGTAATACCGGCTGATTTTTCGCCCTCGCATTCAAAGCACATCCTGGTGATGTGCTTTTTTTGTACATGAATTGGCCAAAACCACTCACTGCATCGTATTTTTTATAACTAAAATAACAAATCTTTATGAGTGAATTTTAAGCATAGCTATATGATTAATCCACTGATTTAACGCTACTTTTATATTAAAAATATTTACCAATTGATAAAAAATAAATAAAAGTCAATGAATTAACTTGAACAAAAAGTTGAAAGGAGTGATTAAAACTTCCAAAAAACCGGAGTATGATGTGCACAATTTATCTTTTGAGTGCTCATTTTATGTCCAGTTGGTTTCCCAAATGGCGCCCGTATGAGGGCAGTATCGATGCACGACCAGTAGGTACCGCAGAGTATTTGCCACCCGCACAAACGGTAGTTTTGGGTGTACAGCATGCCTTTGCCATGTTTGGCGCAACCGTACTGGCACCTTTTTTAATGGGCTTTGATCCAAACCTGGCAATTTTAATGTCAGGGATCTGTACCATCCTGTTCTTTTTAATCACCGGTGGCCGGGTTCCAAGTTATCTAGGTTCAAGCTTTGCCTTTATTGGTGTGGTCATCGCAGCAACTGGTTATGCGGGTGGTGGCGGACTGAATCCGAATATTGGCGTTGCAGCAGGCGGGATTATCGCATGTGGCATCTTCTATGCGCTGATGGGCTTTCTGGTCATGGCGACGGGCACCCGCTGGATCGAAAAGCTGATGCCACCGGTAGTGACCGGTGCCGTGGTGATGATCATTGGCCTGAACCTTGCTCCAGTCACGGTTAAAAGCGTCATGGGCAACACCTTTAATATGTGGATGTCTCTCGTTACCGTGATGTGCATGGGCTCGATTGCCGTCTTTACCAAAGGCCTGCTGCAACGCCTGCTATTATTGGTCGGTCTGTTACTGGCCTATCTGATCTATTTCATGCTCAGCAATGTCATGGGTTATGGCACTGCGATTAATTTCCTGCCAATCCAGCAAGCAGCCTGGTTCGGTTTACCGACCTTCCATGCACCGACCTTTGAAGTCAATGCCATGCTGATCATCGCACCAGTTGCCTTGATTCTGGTGGCAGAAAATCTGGGCCATATTAAAGCCGTAGGCGCGATGACCGGTGAAAACCTGGATCCGCATATTGGTAAAGCCTTTGTAGCAGATGGTATTGCAACCACTTTAGCCGGTGGTGTGGGTGCGCCGGGTATGACCACCTATGGTGAAAACATTGGTGTAATGGCCGTGACACGGGTTTACTCGACCATCATCTTTGCAGTCGCGGGTGTCTTTGCTGTGTTCCTGGGTTTATCGCCTAAGTTTGGTGCGGTGATTCATACTATTCCAACGGCGATTCTGACCGGTGCTTCGATTATAGTCTTTGGTTTGATTACTATTGCTGGTGCCAAAATCTGGATTGAGAACAAGGTCGATTTTTCGCAGAACAAGAACCTGATGGTGGCTGCGGTGACCATTATTTTAGGTACGGGTGATTTTGCCCTGACTTTTGGTAGCTTCAATCTAGGTGGTATTGGTACGGCAACGTTTGCAGCCCTGTTCTTAAACTGGTTCTTCAGTCTGGTCGATAAAAAATAAAATTCAGCGATGACTGGGCACAGCCTGTTGCAAGCAAAAAGACCGAACATATATGTTCGGTCTTTTTTGTAGCCTAAAACAGTCTGTCTAGAATGAACTGTTTTAAGTGACTGGCAATTGATTCGCGTTGGCTTATTTCTGTTTTTTAAGCGCTTGCTTCAGTTGCTTCAATTTGCCTTTATGTTTTGAAATCTTTTTCAAACGTGCTTTGATTTCTTGCTTTAAAGATTTAACTTGCTTAGCCATGGTATTACTCCCTAGTAAGGCTATTCGTTAGGCTTGTGTTGTTTCACAAAACCACGAATAAATTTTCTTAATTCACGAGCAGCACTAGTATCCAGTTCTTCGCAGAGACGAATAAATTCATCACGCTCCGTACTCTGAATACGAATTAAAAGTTGTCCATCTTTCTTGCCTGTCTTTATTTTTTTGATTTTCTCGCTCATTGCTTATCTCTCCAAAATAAAGACTGCTTTGCAAAAGATGTATATACAATATATATACTTTTTAAATTAAATCAAACTTACATTGTAAAAATATTTAATAAAATCAATTTATTTTTTTTACCATAATTTCTATAAAACCGTGCAAAGCCCGTCCAGGCAAGGCTTTAGGCACTTGGCTGAATGGGCTTTTTATGGATAAATTATTTTTGCAAAAAGGCGATGTTGTGCTTAAAAATCGCCATGGCTACAGCAAGATCTCCTGCATAGCTTGAAGATCGTCCGGCGTAGTTGAACTGAAATGAGCCCGTTTAAGGACGAAACTCTTTCAGTTCACGTTGAATAAAGTATTGGAACATTTCACGGTATAGATGTTCAATAAACTCCTGATCGAGGCCCTGCTTTTGCGCCAATGCCCTAACATTTTCTACAATCTGTTCCATACGTTCTGGTGACTGCAAATCGGTTTCGGTTTTTTTGAAACGGGTGGTTTGATCAACATAAAATTGACGCGCAGCGATCAGCTCAACTAAAGCTGTATCAATGGCATCGATCTGTTGACGTGCATGTTCTAGTGATTCAGCTTTGATCTTTTCCATGTTTTTTCAGTTCACTTTCAGTTTGATTATTACTCTTATACTTTTCTTCTAACACATTACTGAAAATACTTTCAATCATCCAGACCCGATATAAGCTATTAAATGTATAACTTTGATCATCTATGCGCAGTTCCAGTACCGGAAAATTCGGCTGCGACTTCATTTCACACAGCATATCATTGTCCTGCAGCTTGGCCAGAATATCGTCCTGGGTCAGATCTACAATATTTAACTGTTGCTGCAAATGCTTGAAATGGGGTGCATAAGACAGGTCTTCACCACGGGTCCAGACGGCCTGCAAGATCTGGTACATCGCCTCAATCCGCTGCTCCTCGGGACAGCTATAAAATAACTGTGCCATTGGCGCGATCGCCTGCTCGGTCGGTCGGCAGAACGGGGTAAATTCTACGTCAGTCCGTTTGGATAAACGTGTGGCCAGACTCCAGTCAAACTCATCCCGGCCACGATAGGACAAGGGATAAACATTCAGCTGGATATTATAATAATCCGCCAGTTCTTCCTTGATGTAAGCTAGGAGCAGCCAGGAAATCGGATCTTCCAGCGCGAGATACAAGTCCAGTTCCGGATCCATCGACTGGATCTCGTTCAGCTCTTCAGCATCACTGATCAGATGCTCACGCCATTCAATGTGATCGATCATAAAAATCGGATTACCGGTCAGCAGTTTTTGCTGCTCCAGACGCCGGGTCAGACGCAACAGGTCATCGACTGCCTGATACTGGCGACCGCCTAAATTAAAATAGCTGGCCAGAATCGGGGTCTGATCAAAAATACGTTCGGGAAAGTCCTGTGGCTGATGATGACGACTGGCCATGGCATAAAGGGTTCGTAATTTTCCGGTCTGTTTTTGCCAGAGCATATGGAAAACATCTTCCAGCAAATACAGGAAATCTTGTCCACGCAGAGGTGTATGCCGCAAAATCAGTTCAGCCTGTTTTAAGGCCTCAGCGCTCGGTAATTCCGGCGTATCATGAAAACTGAAACGATGCTGTTTTGACAGAATCTTGGCATCATTTAGGGTGTAGTGCTGCCATTCATCAAAAGACATCTGATTTGGGGGGGCTGCATGCGAACTGGAAATAATTACTTTCAGCGGCTTGAGCTGCGGACTTAAAATTTCTTCGAGCTGGGGCAGCTGCTGTACCGCCAGATAGCTGTACACATCATCCAGTCTTAAATGGATACTCAGCCCATCTTGAATAGATAACACCGTTTGACGGATTGGTTTCTGGTAAAACCAACTCGATCGGATTGGATCAAACCAACGGCGTAACAGGGACATGAGTTCGGCCTCGACAAAGATGACGGTGTGCAGTTCAAAAAATTGAATCTGTACAGAATAATCTATTTTTAAGATCGCAGAGCCAAAGCCCTGCATGGTGTAAAAACTTATATCAAGTCTTGACATACTCCCGCCACTTTCGACTAGCTCAAGTGGGGGATTCTAAAAGCAAAAGCTCTTAGGTGACTTCCTCACGGATTTCACTTGCTTTCTGCTTCACAGGGCGATCTTTACCGCATCTTCCCTCGACAGACAAAACGGTATGTCCCACCGCTAAAATGTTACGAGAAGCGTTAATATCTGCATTCTCGCTAAAACCACAACTAACACACTCAAACTTAGCCTGAGTAGGTCTATTTTCTTTTGCAACATGACCGCATGAACTACAAGTCTGACTTGTATATCTAGGGTCAATCTTAACGAGTAAACCACCTCGCCATTGTTGCTTATACTCCAACATATTGACAAGCATTGACCAACCTTGATCTAGGATTGATTTGTTTAAGCCTGATTTAGCTTTAACATTCTTTCCTTTTTCTTCGATTGAGCCTTTGGCTGACTTCGACATATTGGCTACTTTTAAGTCCTCAACTACGATCATTGCGTGGTTTTTGCTGAGAGTTGTCGTGACTTTGTGCAAGTAGTCATGCCGAATATTGGCAATATGATGATGTAATTTATTGATCCTTAAATTAAGTTTTTTCCAATTTTGACTAAATTCGGTTTTCTTTCTCAACTTGCGTTGAAGCCTAGCCAACTTTACTTGATTGGCTTTAAAACTATTGATTGGGTCAAATACCTGACCTGTTGATATTGTAATTAATTTTTTAATACCAAGATCAACACCAATTGTAGATTTTGATGGATGAATTGGTTGTTCGATTTCACGGTTAGTAAAAAATGAAACATACCAAAGCCCACAAATTTTCTTAATTGTAATACTTGTGATTTTACCAACAATTTCTTGTGATTTTTTAAATCTTATCCAACCTGTTTTTTTAGGCAAAGAAACTCGATCACCAATAACCTCACAATCTGCAAATGGAAGTCTAAAAGATTGCTCACCATCTAATTTCTTCTTGAATCTTGGCATGAGTGGTCTAAGCTCAATCTCACCACCATCAGCCAATTTAAAAAAATTGGGTTTACGTGGTTTCCGCTTGTTTTGCTTTAAACGAGCTTGTTCTTTTTTGTTGTAAAACTTACCCCATGCTTGAGCAAGATCACGTATTTTTTGCTGTAAGCAAGCTGAATATGTTTGACCAAGAAAAGAAAATTCAGGTGTTTTTTTAAGGGGTACTAATTTTTTTTCAATGCTTTCGTAACGAATATATTCATCTTTAGCAAACATTTCAAATGATTTAGCGAGAATTTGATTCCACACAAAACGAGCAGAACCTATTGCTTGATTAAGCAATATTTCCTGTTCTTGGTTAGGCAGAAGCCTAAACTTGTAGTGTTGTAAAATCTTCATTAAATCATTGTTTATAAAAGAATTGTAGTGTTTGAATTATAGCAAAAATAAGCAATAAAACCAAGAAAACATTATCTTTAATATGGCTATCGCCACTCGCTTGTATCCCCCACCTGACTGTCGGTGAGGGTCTTACGCCCGATTAAGATAAACAAATGTTCAATGTTTAACAATGGATTAGAGGTCAAGATTCAAGTCAGTGACCGCCCCGGTTTCTGCACCTGAGGTCAGTTTGGCGAATTTGGCCAGTGCTCCATGGGTATAGTTCGGTTTTGGTTTGATCCAGGCTGCTTGACGTGCTGCAATCTCCGGCTCATCCACATGCCAGGTCATTTCCCGGGTTTCCGCATTAATTGAAATCTGGTCGCCATTTTGTACCAGACCAATCGGGCCGCCATCATAAGCTTCGGGGGTGACATGACCAATCACAAAACCGTGACTGCCACCCGAGAAGCGTCCATCGGTAATCAGGGCAACTGAAGCGCCTAAGCCCTTCCCGATAATCGCAGAGGTCGGTTTCAGCATTTCTGGCATTCCCGGGCCACCTTTGGGACCAACGCCACGAATCACCACCACTTCACCCGGCTGGACTTCGCCATCCAGAATACCGCGCATGGCACCCTGCTCACCTTCAAACACGCGAGCCGGGCCAGCAAAATGCAGTCCTTCCTTACCGGTAATTTTGGCGACCGCGCCCTTCGGTGACAGATTGCCTTTTAGAATCACCAGATGTGAGTCTTTTTTCACTGGCGCATCAAAAGGCAGAATAATCTGCTGGCCTTCCGGATAGTCCTGCACATCGGCCAGATTTTCTGCCAGCGTCTTACCTGTGACCGTCAGACATGAGCCATCCAGCATGCCGGCATCCAGCATGCGCTTCATCAGTGGTTGAATTCCACCAATCGCAATCAGTTCTGACATCAGATATTTACCTGATGGACGCACGTCGGCCACCACCGGAATATCTTTACCAATCCGCACGAAATCATCCAGACTCAATTCCACTCCTGCTGTATGTGCCATGGCTAAAAGATGCAGTACACCATTGGTCGAACCACCCAGCGCAATCAAGACTTTAATCGAGTTTTCAAAGGCGGCTTTGGTCATGATGTCGCGCGGCTTAATATCCAGTCGCAACAGGTTCATCACCGCTTCACCGGCCCGGGCACAGTCAATTTGCTTGTCTTCCGATACCGCTTCCTGTGCCGAAGAGCCCGGCAGGCTCATGCCTAAAGCTTCAATCGCAGAGGCCATCGAGTTGGCCGTGTACATACCGCCACACGAACCCGGACCTGGCAAGGAAACCTCTTCAATATGCTTGACCTGAATCGCGTTGATTTCACCTTTGGCATATTGACCCACCGCTTCAAACACTGAAATCATGTCGGTATGACCTTCACCCGGTTTGATGGTTCCGCCATAAATAAACAGCCCCGGACGGTTGAGGCGCGCCAATCCCATGATGCAGCCGGGCATATTTTTGTCACAGCCACCAATGGCAATCACACCATCATAAGCCTGACAGCCGACCACGGTTTCAATCGAATCTGCGATCACTTCCCGTGACAGCAGGGAATATTTCATGCCGTCGGTGCCATTGGAAATGCCATCTGAAATGGTAATGGTATTAAAGATAATGCCCTTGCCACCCGCCGCACTCACGCCCTGCTCTACGGTTCTGGCCAGACCATCAATATGCATATTACAAGGCGTGACATTGGCCCAGGTCGAAGCGATGCCAATAAATGGCCGTTCAAAATCGGCATCTTTAAAACCGGTAGCACGCATCATGGAACGCGCCGGTGCATTTTCAATACCTTCATAAACAGGGGCAGAATGCTCGCGGATATTATCTTTACTCATTATTCTCTTCCTGGGCGATGACCGATTTTAAGTGTCGGTCTTGGACAATTTATTTTAAGGCCATTGTTTGACATACTCCCACCACTTTCACTTTATTCAAGTGGGGGATTCTAAAAGCATCAGCTCTTAGGTGACTTCCTCACGGATTTCGCTTGCTTTCTGCTTCATCGGGCAACCTTTACCGCATCCACCCTCCACAGACAAAACGGTGTGTCCCACCGCCAAAATATTACGAGAAGCGTTAATATCCGCATTCTCGCTAAAGCCACACGCAACACATTCAAAATGTGCCTGAGTAAGCCTATTTTCTTTTGCAACATGACCGCAGGAGCTACACGTTTGACTTGTGTATTTCGGGTCAATCTTAACGAGTAAACCACCTCGCCATTGTTGTTTGTACTCCAACATATCAACAAGCATTGACCAACCTTGATCTAGGATTGCCTTGTTTAAGCCCGACTTGGCTTTGACATTCTTTCCTTTTTTCTCGATTGTGCCACTTGCTGACTTCGACATATTGGCTACTTTTAAGTCCTCAACTACGATCATTGCGTGGTTTTTGCTGAGAGTTGTCGTGACTTTATGTAGGTAGTCATGCCGAATATTGGCAATATGATAATGTAGCTTGTTAATTGTGGTGTTCAACTTTTTCCAATTTTCACTAAACTTCACTTTTTTGCTCAACTTACGTTGAAGTTTAGCTAATTTAATTTGGTTGGTTTTAAAACTGTTCTTTGGGTTAAATACCTCACCCTCAGATGTTGTGACTAATTTCTTGACACCTAAATCAACACCAACTGCGGTTTTGGATGGATGTACTGGATTTTCCAATAACTCTTTTTCACTGCCAAATGAAATATACCAATGACCTGATCTCTTACTGATTGTCACATTCTTAATTGTGCCTAGAATATCTTGTGATTTTCTAAATTTCACAAATCCTATGCCATTTGGCAGCTTAACTCGATTACCCTCAATTCGACAATATTTATCAAATTGCACCAATCTAATTGAATCGTAACCATCTGATTTTTTCTTAAATCTAGGCATCAGTGGGCGTAACTGGATTTCAGAACCATCAGTGAGTTTGAGGAATTTGGGCTTGCGTGGTTTACGCTTATTTTCTTTTAATCTTGCATGTTCTTTTGCATTGAAAAACCTTGTCCAAGCCGAAGCCAGATCACGAATTTTTTGCTGTAGGGAAACAGCATTAGAATGATTTGCTAAAAAAGCATATTCAGGATTCTTTTTAAGACTGGTGATTTTATTCACCAAATTGGTTGCATTGATAAATTCATTCTTTGCAAACATTTCAAATGACACAACTAAAATTTGATTCCAAACAAAACGCGCAGAACCAACAAGATTGTTTAAAATAACCTCTTGCTCTTCATTAGGCTCAAGCCTAAATTTATACGCCTTGTTGATTTTCATTTTTTTTAAAACTTATTTAAATACAATGTTATATTTCTTTTATTTTAACATAAAAACGAATTAAAGCTAAATTAAAAAACTTACGAAATTCACCTCCACCCTGACTGTCGGGTGGAGTCCTCTTTCATTTTAAGATAGTTTCTTGTATAAAAAAAGCACCCCATCTGGAGTGCTATTTAAATCTGTAAAATTACAAATTAGATATCACGTACCGCACCTTTCGACGCACTAGTAGTATGCATCGCATACGCTTTCAGTGCTTTAGACACTTTACGCGGACGCTGTTCAGCAGGCTGCCAGCCTTTGGCTTCTTGTGCTTCACGGCGCGCTGCCATGGTTGCATCATCCACTGCCAGGTGAATGGTACGGTTTGGAATATCAATTTCGATACGGTCGCCATCTTCCACCAGACCAATTGCACCGCCTTCAGCCGCTTCAGGCGACACGTGACCAATCGACAGACCAGACGAACCACCCGAGAAACGGCCATCCGTTAAAAGTGCGCAGTCTTTACCCAAACCTTTCGATTTTAAGTAACTGGTTGGATACAGCATTTCCTGCATACCCGGGCCACCACGTGGACCTTCATAGCGAATCACGACGACATCACCCGCAGTGATTTTGCCGCCAAGAATGGCTTCAACTGCAGCATCCTGACTTTCAAACACACGTGCAGTCCCGTTGAATTTCAGGATTGAATCATCCACACCCGCAGTTTTTACGATACAGCCTTCTAGCGCGATGTTGCCGTAAAGTACCGCTAGACCACCATCTTGTGAGAAGGCATTGGCTGCATTACGGATCACGCCATTGTCACGGTCACCATCTAAGCGCGCATAGTAACGGTCTTGCGAGAATGCGGTCTGGGTCGGAACACCGCCCGGTGCCGATTTGAAGAATTGATACACCTCTTCATCTTCGGTACGGATGATGTCCCATTTATCCAAGGCATCTTTTAAAGTTTTTTCATGCACGGTTGGAACAGAAGTATCCAGCAAGCCCGCGCGATCCAGTTCACCCAGGATCGACATGATGCCACCGGCACGGTGTACATCTTCCATATGCACGTCCTGCTTCGCCGGCGCAACCTTACAAAGAACTGGCACATTACGTGACAAACGATCGATGTCAGTCATGGTAAAGTCGACTTCTGCCTCGTGTGCTGCTGCCAACAAATGTAGAACCGTATTGGTTGAACCACCCATGGAAATGTCTAAAGTCATCGCATTTTCAAACGCTGCTTTGGTCGCGATTGAACGTGGCAATAAGCTGTAGTCATTTTGCTCATAATGACGTTTAGTGATTTCAACAATCAATTGACCCGCACGCTCGAATAATTTTTTACGGTTGGCATGGGTTGCCAGCGTTGAACCATTGCCCGGAAGCGATAAACCAAGTGCTTCAGTCAAACAGTTCATCGAGTTTGCGGTAAACATGCCTGAACATGAACCACAGGTTGGGCAAGCTGAACGTTCATATTCAGCAACTTCTTCATCAGTGAAGCTGTCATCTGCTGCAACAATCATGGCATCAACCAGATCAATGGCTTTTTCATTGCCACGGATTTTGACCTTGCCCGCTTCCATTGGACCGCCAGAGACAAATACTACTGGAATGTTCAGACGCATCGCGGCCATTAACATGCCTGGGGTGATCTTGTCACAGTTCGAGATACATACCATCGCATCGGCACAATGGGCATTGACCATGTACTCGACCGAGTCTGCAATCAGGTCACGCGAAGGCAATGAATACAACATGCCATCATGACCCATCGCGATGCCGTCATCGACCGCAATAGTATTGAATTCTTTGGCCACGCCGCCTGACGCTTCAATTTGACGTGCCACCAGCTGACCCAGGTCTTTAAGATGCACATGACCCGGTACAAACTGGGTGAACGAGTTCACCACCGCAATAATCGGCTTACCGAAATCTTCATCTTTCATGCCGGTGGCACGCCATAAACCGCGTGCGCCAGCCATATTTCTTCCGTGTGTCGATGTTTTTGAACGATAGTCAGGCATTTTATATTTCCAACAAAGTTTGAGCTTGCAATGAATCGGGCAGATCCACTCTGGCTAAATCATACTGACAAGGAGCTTAAATCAGTTGAATTTTAAACCTATCATACTACAAGCCCTTGATTTACAAGATGGCCTTTTGGGTGTAGATACAGGCAAAAATGTCTATAGAGAGATTTGGATGATCTGACGATAAAAATTTCTTAATGAAATCTACTATACCGCCATCATCATCAGGACAATACAAAACTTTCATGAATAATTTTTACAATTTGCATGAGTTTTTTTTATATAAAAATTCCACTGAAATTCAAGCACTCACCAAGCTTCTCGGATAAGTTTTTGCAACGATTAGGCTGAAATTTGGCTTTTGGCTTATAATAGCTTTTAAGTTTATTTGGAATTTCATGTGTGAAGATCATATTTGCAGGCACACCAGAATTTGCAGCGACTGCATTGGCTGCGTTGCTTAGAACCGAACATGAAATTGTGGCGGTCTATACTCAACCGGACCGCAAGGCCGGACGTGGACAAAAGCTCACGGCATCTGCGGTGAAGCAGTTAGCGCTTGAACATCATCTTTCGGTCTATCAGCCTTTACATTTCAAGTCATCGACTGAAGAAGGTCTGGCGGCGCAAGCGGAACTTAAAGCCTTAAATGCAGATGTGATGGTGGTGGCAGCTTATGGCCTGATCCTGCCACAAGTGGTTCTGGATACGCCAAAATATGGTTGCCTGAATATTCATGGTTCGCTGTTGCCACGCTGGCGCGGTGCAGCCCCGATTCAGCGCGCGATTGCTACCGGCGATATCGAAACAGGTGTGACCATTATGAAAATGGCAGCCGGTCTGGATACCGGGGACATGATGTATAAAACACTGTGCCCGATTAGCGCCGAAGATACATCTGCCAGCCTGCATGACAAACTGGCGCTGCAAGGTGCTGAGGCGATTGTGGCCGTGCTCGAATCGGAACAGACTTTACAGCACTATCTTGAGACCCGTGAAGTTCAGGATGAAAATCTGACTGTCTACGCGCATAAACTGACAAAAGCCGAAGCACAAATTGACTGGACCCAGCCTGCAGCAGATATTGACCGTAATATTCGTGCCTTTAATCCCTGGCCAGTGGCATTCACCCCGCTAGATGACGGCAACAATTTACGCATCTGGAATTCATCACTTTCCACACAAAAGGCAAGCAATGCCCTGCCTAGTGAAGTGATTGCCCTGGATAAAGATGGCGTGCATGTGATGTGTGGTGATCAACATGCTATTTGCATCACCAATCTGCAATGGCCAGGTGGCAAAGCCCTGAATGCTGTTCAAATTAATCAAACTCAAAAACTATCGGTAGGATATAAATTCGCATGAGCCAAATTCAATCATCAGCTAAAAACTTGAATTTGCGCGCGCAAGTTGTAAAAACCCTATTGGCTGTACAAAACGGCCAATCACTTGCTTCTGTACTCAATCAACATATCAACATCGTGTCTGAGCGTGACCGTGGTCTGTATCACGAGTTAACTTTGGGCTGTTTACGTCAGTGGCATGGCCTGAAAGCCATTACTTTACCTTTATTAACCAAACCTCTTGATAACCAAGCTTTAGAAAGCTGCTTATATCTGGGTTTGTATCAGATTCTATGTACCCGTATTCCGGCGCATGCTGCGATTTCAGAAACCGTGACTGCAGCCAAACAGCTGGGCTTTGAACCTTTAAGCGGTCTGGTCAATGCCGTTCTGCGTCGTGTTTCACGTGAAACAGAAGAATTTGACCTGGCTTTAAATCAGGCGCATGGTCTGCCAAGCTGGCTCTACAAGCGTTTAAAGAAAGACTGGCCAGAACAGCTTGCCGAACTGTCGCATGACTTGAAACAGATTGCGCCGCTCACCTTGCGTGTCAATGTCAACCAGGTCAGCCGCGATGAATATCTGGAAATTCTGGAAGAAGAAGGTTATGAGGCGCGTGCCTGCACTCTTTCCGAAGTTGGCATCGTTCTGGAACAGAATGTCCATATTCCGAATCTGCCAGGCTATGAAGCCGGTGGTTTCTCGGTTCAGGATGAACATGCCCAGCTATGTGCGACCTTAGTTCCTGACCTTGAAGGCAAAGTCGTGGTAGATGCCTGCGCCGCTCCAGGGGGTAAGACCGCGCACATTCTGGAAAAATATAGCCCGAAAAAGCTTTATGCGATTGATCAGGATGCCAAACGTTTAGTCCGTGTGGCAGAAAATCTGGAACGTTTACTATTAACTGAATATGCGGAAGTTGAAATTATCGCGGCTGATGCGATCACTTGGACAGCACCTGAGTCGGTGGATTGTATCGTGCTGGATGCACCATGTTCCGCAATTGGTGTGATCCGTCGTCATCCGGATATTCGCTTGCTACGTCACTCTACAGATATTCCGCAAACGGTACATCTGCAAAAGCAGATTCTGGAAAATATGTGGCAGCAACTGAAAGTTGGTGGTACGTTGCTGTACATCACCTGTTCAATTCTGAAAGCCGAAAATGAACAACAGATGGTCGAGTTCTTTGCTCAACATGCCGATGCCAAAGAAATCAAAATCGAAGCCGATTGGGGCATCGAACAGATTCATGGCCGTCAATTGTTACCGAAAGCGGATCAAGGCGACGGCTTCTTCTATTGCCGTATTGAAAAAACGGCATAAATCATGCGTTTAAAATGAAAGGCAGCCTAAGCTGCCTTTTTTATATCTCGTGATTTAGTGAATATGAGGTTTATTGAATAAACTTAAAAATCACCAGACTGCTGGCCAATGCAGCCATGCCACTGACCAGCCCATATACCGTTTCATGTCCTTTGGCATAGCGTTTTGCCGTCGGCAATAATTCATCCAGTGCCAGATAAACCATCACGCCGCCAATCACCCCAAAGATCAGACCATAGACGGTTTCACTCATATAAGGTGCCAGAATAAAATAACCGAGCGCTGCCCCCAATGGTTCGGCCAAACCCGAAACCAGACTGGCCCAGAGCGCATAATCTTTACGGCCCGTGGCCATATATACCGGCAAGGCAATCGCCACACCTTCTGGTACATTATGAATCGCAATTGCCACCGCCAGTGGCGCACCCAAAGCAGGGCTTTCCAGTGTGGCAAAAAACGTCGCCAGTCCTTCCGGCAGGTTATGTGCGCTAATCGCAAACAGGGTCAACATGCCGGTACGCAGTAATTGGGTTGAACTGACGCCCTTGGCAGAATGGGTTTCAATGGTGTCATGGGGATTCGGCACAAAGCGATCCAGCAATAACACCAGAACTACGCCCAGTAAAAAAGCAAAAGTGCCAAAGGCAAAACCGTTTTTTTCATCAAAATCCAGGCTAAAGGACGCGATCGATTTGTTCAGAATTTCGGTTAAAGAGACATAAATCATGGCACCGGCAGCAAAGGCCAGACCAAAGGCTAGCAAACGGAAATTAGGTTTTTTTAAGAATAATACCAGTCCCCCACCCACCACGGTGGCCAGCCCGGCAAATAAAGTCACGGCAAAGGCTGTATGGACTTGTCCATCTGAAACGGAAATCATGTCAAAGCATCAGCCATTAAAAAAGTCATTATCATCAAGGATGATAATGACTTCTATTTATGGTAACAGTAGGTTTATGTGAAGATTTTTAGTCTTCTGGTTCTTCCGGATTCTTTGCCAGATGAATCACAGCCAGTACCAGACCACCCCATAATAAAACGATAGAGATGATCATCATGATTAGTGCAGATGTATTCATAGTCGCTCTCCTAGCTGTGACGATCTTTAATCAGGCTGAATAGAATGGCACCCAGAATAAAGAATGCCATTACTCCTCCACCTACCATCCATAGGGTACTGGCAGCATAGCCACCATAACCTTCTGCCATGATCGATTTCAGGGTCAGGCCCAATGCCAGCAATAATGACAAAGGCGTGATCACCGTTAGCATGAAGTTCCAGCTCGCACCCAGTTTCACGCTGGCAAACTCATTCACATGGCCTTCCAGCTGTTTCATTAATGGACGACGGAACCACGACAACAGAATAATCGATAACAGACCGCCACCGACAATACCGATGTTATTGGCAAAGTAGTCGATGATATCGACAAAGGTAATGGCACTATGTGTCGAGAACATCAGGGTAGAAATCACTGCTGAACCACCAGCAATAATCGTCACTGACTTGTTCTTTGACCAGCCCAGTTTGTCCTGGAACGCAGCAATCGGAACTTGCAGGATACTGACCATCGAGGTAATACCGGCAACCGTCAATGAACCAAAGAACAGGAAACCGAACAGGTCACCACCTGCACCTAAACTGGAAATGATTTTCGGAAACGCAATAAAGGCCAGACCGATACCGCCAGATACTACATCTTCAACTTTCGCGCCTGAGCTGAACGCCATAAAACCAAGCGCGGCAAAGACACCAATACCCGCCAGAATTTCAAAAGACGAGTTGGCCAATGCCACCACAATCCCTGAACCGGTCAGGTTAGTTTTGCGTTTCAGGTAAGATGCATAGGTCAACATGATCCCGAAGCCCACTGACAGTGAGAAGAAGATATGACCAAAAGCGGCTAACCAGACTTTATAGTTGGCCATCGCTTCCCAGTTCGGCGTGAAGAAAGCATTTAAACCATCGACTGCACCAGGTAAACGTACTGCCTGAATCACTAGGATCGTGAATAAAATCACCAGCAATGGCATAAAGATTTTATTCGCCAGTTCTACCCCACGGCGTACTCCACCGTAAAGAATCAGCATGACTGCTGCCCAAACGACCACCAGACCAAA
Source organism: Acinetobacter sp. CIP A162 (assembly GCF_000367905.1). Taxonomy (GTDB): domain Bacteria; phylum Pseudomonadota; class Gammaproteobacteria; order Pseudomonadales; family Moraxellaceae; genus Acinetobacter; species Acinetobacter lwoffii. Next base: position 117,398 of record NZ_KB849161.1, read on the forward strand.
GAACAGCACAGGTACAAAACCGAGCGTCAGACCCTCACCATTTTGTAGGTAAGTATTGAAGAAGAAGCCTTGGGTATCTGTGCCCCACTGCTGTCCAAAGGAATAGAACATATAGCTGCCAGCCCAGGACAAGACGCTGGCATAGTAAATCCCGATCACCAGAGTGACCATGACCTGCCACCAACCCAAGGATTCGGCATTCATGAGTTTTTTATAGGCCATAGGCGGTGCTTTACGGAACTTGTGTCCGACCGCATAGTCTAAAAACAATAAAGGTAAACCTGCTGCGAAAATCGCAATCAGATAGGGGATCAGGAATGCCCCGCCACCATTTTCATAGGCAACATAAGGGAAACGCCAGATATTCCCCAAGCCAACGGCGGAACCAATCGCTGCAATAATGAATCCTGATCGTGCGGACCAATTCTCACGAGTTTCTGTCATAGAACACCTAAACTTTTAACCCCTTTAGATGCTGCTTGTTATGGTTATGGCGCAAGCAAAAAAAGAAGCATTTTCAATAATTTTGGGTGTTTGAATTAGAGGGCACCTTGTGGGCGTCGAATTCTAATGTACAAACAGGTCAGCAGGTCTTACATCTTGCTTAAAGTCTGATCGAAAAACTGACCTTGTAGATGATTTAACAATACTGACTTTTTTAAATTTTTTCTGTAAATTCTGCTTAAAATATTCGTTATTTATAATCTATTCGAATTAAGCGTTCAATAATTCTGCAAAATAAGGCAGATTAAACAAGTTATATATTGACAAACTTTTTGGAATATATTTTTCTTAAGTTTTACTACAGGGTCGCTGTTTCAAAAAATGTATTCCAAGACTCTGATCCAGCATCTGTTTTTAGATCATTATTTGAAGATGAAACGGCTCATACTAAGGCACATGACCAAGCCGTGATATGGGAAATCAAATTCTCTCATGGAATTTTGACCTCTTTAAAAACCGGTTTAAATATCACAAGCAGATTTAAAAACCAGCCACCTGTGATATCGAAGCGATGAATTGAATATTCTGAACCTAGGCTTTAATCACCAGCATGCGCTCTTCCTGCATATCGCGAATGGCGGACTGAATTCCTTCACGACCCAGACCTGAATCTTTGACCCCGCCATAGGGCATGTTATCGACCCGGAAAGACGGAATATCATTGATAATGACACCGCCGACATGCAGATGATCCCAGGCATACAGCATCTTGTTCAGATTCTGAGTATACACTCCAGCTTGCAAGCCAAAACGGCTGCGGTTGATACAGGCAATACCGGATTCGAAATCAGCATACGCTTCCAGAATTGCCACCGGGCCAAAGGCTTCATCACGGTAGATTTCCAGACTGTGGTCTACATTTTCCAGCAAGGTCGGTGCGAACATCACACCATTCAATTCGCCTCCAATCAGGATTTTCGCGTCTTTTTTCACGGCTTTATCCAGCCATTTTTTCAGGCGTTTGGCTTCATCTTCCTTGATCATCGGACCAACCAAGGTTGTGCTCAGATTCGGATCAGCGGCTTTAATCGTTTTCAGTTTCGCCAGCAGTTTGTCCTTCACTTCAGTATAAATCTGCTGATGCACCAAAATGCGTTGCACACTGATACACACCTGTCCGGCATGGTTATACGCCCCGCCAATTAGACGGTTAATCAAGACATCGTTAATTTCGGTATCTGGCTCAATCATGACAGCAGCATTGCCACCCAGCTCCAAGACCACTTTTTTGCGTCCGGCACGCGCTTTCATATCCCAGCCCACAGCATCGGAACCGGTAAAACTGAGTAATTTAAAACGCTCATCAGTGACCAGTAGATCGGCCAGCTCTCGCGGACAGGGCAATACCGAAAAGGCACCTTGCGGTAAATCGGTTTCCGCCAGAATTTCGGCAATTTTTAAGGCAGAAATCGGGGTTAGACTCGGCGGTTTCAGCACAAAGGGACAACCGGCTGCAATCGCAGGAGCAATTTTATGCGCGGTCAGGTTTAAAGGAAAATTAAACGGACTGATCAGAGACACTGCACCAATTGGCACCTGCTTCACAATACCCTGATAACCGGATGCTGCCGCAGTCACGGCCAAAGGCAGCATACGTCCCTGATCAACCTGGGTCACGGCATCTGCGGCAATCTGAAAGGTATTAATCAGACGCTCAACTTCAGCTTCGGCCGCTTTACGCGGTTTACCGCCCTCTGCAATCAGAATTTCGGTCAGTTCTTCATGAATCTCACGAAAACGGCGTACGCAATGCAGCAGAATTTTCTGTTTCTGGAACGGCTCTAAGGCAGCCATTTCGGCTTCTGCGTCTACGGCAGACTGAATCGCCTGTTCCAGTGTGTTGGCATCTGCCAAAGCGACACGGGCATACAGTTCGTGGTTATATTTATGTTTGACCTCTAGCCATTCACCCGTCTGAGCCACCTGACCGGCGACATATAATGCATACTCTTTCGCTTGTTGTGTGCTTCTCGCTACCATCTTATTGTCCTGCAAAATCTAAGGATATACATTTTTGAAATTCTCTATATCATGCACTTGCTACTCCATATTAAGAAGATGCTTTTAAGTAACCAGACACTTCTAATTTTAATAAAGCTTTAGGGAATAGAGCCATGCGCGCAAAAATACTCACCACCTTATTCTTCGGTTTTGGACTCAGTACGCTCAGTCATGCAGATGTGATTGGCGTGAAAGCGGATCTCAGCTACTGGGATTTTGACGGCTATAGCCAGGATAACAATTTCAAGCATGAGCTGGATCGACAAGGTACAGCACAACTATCTGTCGCTGTAGAACATCCGGTACCGTTATTGCCAAATGCCAAGATTAAATACGTCAATCTGGACAGCACCAGCGAACAGAGTTCTCCTGTCAATGCCTCAGATATCGAGCTGAACAATATTGACTATATTCTGTATTACGAATTGCTGGATACCATTGTGCATGCGGATATAGGTGCAGGTTTAACCAATCTGGATGGTACGGTGGAAAACCGGACTGCCGGCGCTTTCACGCAATACGATCTGGATGAATATAGCCCACTGCTCTATGCAACAGCCGGGGTTAAATTGCCATTTACCGGTATGAGTGCCAAAGCAGAAGCGGTTTACAGTCGCGGCAGCGATACCCGAAAAACCGACGTACAGGCAGAATTGCAATATGATTTCATTGATAATCTGCTGGTCGATGTCGGTGCCAAAATCGGTTATCGCCTCATGCAGGTAGATTTTGAACAGGATCAACGTCCAGACTTACAGCTGGAATTTAAAGGTCCTTATATCGGCTTAGATATACATTTTTAATGCAATACAACCGGTTAAGTTTGCACAGCTTAATTTCTCTGCGCTGATGTAAGCCAAAGCGTACAGCAATAACCGCAATCTGCTGCTAGTGCGCCACCGGGATGTGTATTACTTTATAAACATAGAGAGCAGGATGCTCCAGAAGACCTAAAAACAAGAATAACATCGCAACACCAGGACGTGAGGTACGACAGGAGTTATACCTAAATCACGAGATACGAAAAAGCCCCGACAGGATGTCGGGGCTTTTTTTTCTGCCTATTATTTTATTTATCATTGCTTAACAGTTCCGAGCTAAAACTCCAACATTGTAAGAATCCCCTTGTTGTTAAGCTAAAAATCCTCGCATTTTTTAGGAACAGCAATCATGGTAAAAAAGGTCCTCTTTATTACATCTAATCAAGGCATTGAACATGATGAACTCACTGAGCCTTTAAATTTTCTAAAGTCCAAAGGTTTTGAAGTGATTCATGCTGCCGAAAAAAATGAAGATGTCGCGACGGTCAAAGGTGATACCAAAGCTGCCACCCAATATACGCCGGATACCAGTCTTGAACACGTCGATCTGGATGATTATGATCTTTTGGTGATTCCCGGCGGTACAGTCAATGCGGATACCTTGAGAATCAATCAGGATGCGCAAAAAATCATTCAGCATTTTGCCGATAATCACAAACCGATTGCCGCGATCTGTCATGGGCCATGGACCTTGATTGATGCACAGCGTATCAAAGACAAGAATCTGACTTCATATAAGAGCATCAAGCTGGATCTGGAAAATGCCGGTGGAAAATGGGTCGATGAACAGGTTCACCGCTGCAATACTGGCGACTGGGTACTGATTACTTCACGTAATCCGGATGATTTACCGGCTTTCAATGAAGCGATCTTAAAAGAGCTTGAAGGTGATGCTGCCTAAGCTCATACCATAAAAAAGAACCTCAAATTTGAGGTTCTTTTTTATATTCAGACACCACCGGCCAGACTTTTCAGATAAGTCACAACGTCTTTATTTCCGGCCATTTCGGCCAATTCTAAAGCAGTATTAGGACTGCGATGTGCAATATCAGCACCCTTGCTGACCAAGAGTTTGACCACTTCCAGATGATCATTTTCAGCAGCGGCCTGTAAAGCACTATAGCCTTCTTCGTCGGCAGAGTTAACGTCCAGACCTTTCTGTAAGCCTTGCTCGACCTGTTCAACATCGCCTAAAGAAGCCCAGTACACCAGTTCAGGAAGATGCAGTTCATCATCTTCAAGGATTGGGGAGAATGAGTTGAGTTTCATAAAATTATCCGTTTCAAGTTATTTAATTGAAAAATCTTCATTAGCATAACCTACCGTAACCTCAACTGAGATAGGATCACTGGTAGTTTTGATAACCCATACACCGATAAAATTATCGGTTCTTATAGTTGTAAAATACAATGACAATAATGATTCTATTGCTTTAATTTCTTTAGGTAATGTATCAACAAAATTTTTTAAATTTTTATCATGTCCCCATGGATTATCTGCATGAAGATATTTACCTAATTTGTCATACAATCTGATGAAATTATTAATCGTTAAAAAATTCTCTTTTTGTCTTTCAAAGTGATAATACCCTTCCTTGACAAGAAAGGGTTCTGATAAAGGAATAGGATAAAAATCTTTATTGATATTTTTTAATATTTTGACAATAGTGCTAGCTTTATAATCTTTACGGTAATCATTACGACTTTCAGCTTTTAACCTAAATTTTGCATACTCTGTTTTATTTGGAGCTATAGCAGCAAAAGCTAATAATTCTAAAGTTTTCCTCAACTGAAGTATTGCAGACTCTAAATAAGCTTGCTTTGAGGAATTTAAATAAATTTCTAAAAATTCTTTTGTAACTTTTAAACGCGATAATGCTTGTTCAATATTCTGTATATAAATATATTTCAATTCTTCCATGTTTTTAATTTTCAAAAATAAATATTAAAAACAAAATATATAATATCTCAAAAATAAAAAAGCCCCCTTTCGGAGGCTTCTTATTTAAAAACTTAGCTTTAAGCTTTAGACACTGCGGGTTCAATTGAACCAATCTTTTCAGACTCATTGTCATGCATGATCAACGCAACCGCAATTGCAGTAATCAGAACCGGTAAACCAACTGCCATAAAGTTAAAGTAAGCAGGCAGATTCATACCAAGTAAGCCACCAATCAGGATCGGCCCTACAATCGCGCCCATACGACCGATCGCAGAAGACCAGCCAATACCTGTCGAACGTACCGCAAGTGGGTAGAACTGCGCCACATAGCTATACAGCAACATTTGCGAACCAATCGACGCTGCCCCCGCCAAGAATACTAGGATGTAAAGTAAGAATTGGTTAGATGCAAAGCCCATTGAGCTCATCACAATCGCACCCATCATACCCAGGAACATCAGTACCGGTTTCAAGTGGAAACGATCCGCAAGAATACCACCACCGACAATACCTACAACCGCACCAACGTTCATCACCATCATGAACATCAAACTGTTGTCCATCGAGTAGCCCGCTGCCATCATTAACTTCGGTAACCAGCTGCTCAGTGCATACATGGTTAACAGACAAGTGAAGAACGCGACCCAGAACAGTAAAGTATTGACCGCACGACCACGACGGAACAAGCTCACCACGTTGGCTGCTTCAGGCACATTTTCCTGTGGCAAAGTGAAAGTTGTATTCTCGGTAACTGTCAGATTTGGCGCCAAGCGACGTACAATACGACGAGCTTCTGGCTGCTTATTCTGTTTCACAATAAATGCGAGAGATTCAGGCAGGAATTTCCAGATCACTGGTAACAAAAACAGTGGAATACCCGCGATAAAGAACATGATTTGCCAACCAAAACTTGGGGTAAACCATGAACCCAATAACGCAGCCATTACGCCACCTACCGCATAACCACTAAACATGGTGGTCACCAGCGTACTACGCATTTTTTGTGGGGCATATTCCGAAGTCAATGCCACCAGGTTTGGCATTACGCCACCAATACCAAGACCGGCAAGGAAACGTAAAATACCGAATTCGGTTGGGTTTGAAGCAAAGCCGCCGGCAAAAGTTAAACCACTAAATAATACAATACAGATCATGATCACTTTCTTACGGCCGATCTTGTCCGCGAGGGAACCAAAGATCATCGCACCAAACATCATGCCAGCCAGTGCGGTACTTGCAAGCATTCCGGCCTGCACTGCACTTAAGCCCCAGTCTTGCATCAATAACGGTAAAACTACACCATTGATTGCGAGATCGTAGCCATCAAATAAGATAATGAGTAAACACCAAGCAACTACATTGAAGTGGAAAGGCGTGAATTTCGCATTATCGACTACAGAATTTACATCTATTTTTTCCGTTGTCATCGTTCTCATCTCCCATGAGTACTTGTCCATAACATCTTGTTGAAGACTGAAGTCAATCTTCAATGTCAGGCAATATACGCAAGCGGGATTTAAGGCACAATAAGACTAATTGATATTCTGCTATGCTCACCGAAAGGTCATTTATTTGCGTGATATGTCACACTATTACTAATATAAACTTTTGAATAATTGATATTTATTTTTTAATTCGCCCAATATTTAAGCTCTTTTAATCCGCTTATTCTTTTGACCAATTGAATATTGATTTAATTTCATACTAAAGATATGAAAAAGCCCCTTTAAGTAAGGAGCTTTTTAACTGAGTAGGTCAATTACGAGAGTTTAAATTTTGGCTGTTTTTAATTTTTTCACCATAACGCGACCAGGTTGTGGCTTACGAATCATTGAAATAGCGATGATGCCAATAATACCTGGCATTGCAACTGCGATAAAGTTCCATTTATGTGGTAACTCCATCCCAAGCAGCATACCAATCACGATTGGGCCAACGATTGCACCTGTACGCCCTACAGCAGAAGCCCAACCAATACCAGTAGAACGTACTGCAACAGGATAGTATTGAGCAACATAGCTATATAACAAGATACTGGTACCAATAGATGAGGCACCTGCTAAACTGACAAGTAAATAAATAACAGGGGTTGGAGAATTAAAGCCCAAACCAACCAAAGACAGTACACCGACAGTTAACATACTCATAAGAACAGGTTTAAAGTCAAAACGGTCTGCCAAAATACCACCGCTAATGGTTCCGATCACGGCACCAATATTCAGTGCTAATAAGAACATTAAACTGCTACCTAAAGAATATCCCGCGGCCATCATAAGTTTTGGTAGCCAGCTTCCAAGTGCGTAAAGCATGAGTAAGCACATAAAGAAAGCAATCCAAAATAAGAATGTTCCTGTGGCACGATTTTCTGTAAATAAAGCTTTTACTGATGCACTTTGGGTTTGATCAGCGCTAGCTAGAACAAGTTCAGTATCTGCTTGTATGTCTGCAGTTGGCTCGACTTGCTTTATAAAGCGACGTGCTTCATTCACTTTTTGTTCTTTAACGAGGAAAGTTAAAGACTCAGGTAAGAACTTCCAAAAAAATGGAACAAAAAGTAATGGAATACCTGCAATGAAGAACATAATTTCCCAACCAAAACTTGGTGTAAACCATGTACCGCATAATGCAGCCATAATACCGCCTACGGCATAACCACTAAACATGGTGGTTACCAGTGTGCTTTTTAAACGTTTAGGTGCATATTCAGACGTTAAAGCGACTAAGTTTGGTAATACACCACCAATCCCTAAACCAGCAATAAAACGTAAAATACCAAACTCTGTTGGATTAGTGGTAAATCCACCTAAAAATGTAAAAGCACTAAATAAAGACACACAAATCAAGATAACTTTTTTACGACCAATTTTGTCTGCAAGCATCCCAAACAGCATGGCTCCAAACATCATGCCAGCGAGTGCTGTACTTGCAAGCATGCCTGCTTGAACAGCACTCATACCCCACTCTTGCATAAGTAGAGGCAGAACGACACCGTTAATTGCTAAATCATATCCGTCAAATAGGACAATAAACAAACACCACAATACAATGCTTAAGTGAAATTTAGTGAATTTTGCCTGATCAATCAGATCATTCACACTTACCGTGTTTGCTACTCTGTTCATGTTTTCTGCCATTTTTACTCACCTCCTGTGAGTTTTTTTCGTTGTTTTCAGCACGACACATGACCCTAACTCTTATTTATTATTTTTAATGATTCTTATCGCCATGTCTTCGCAACAACTTAGTTCAACACAGCTACTTTTCATGCAATATCCGACTAAAGTCTTACTTATTCCTTAAAATTCTAAACCCATGAGTCCAGTTTTTAATCAATACTCAACACTTCAACAATTATTTGACTAAAACCCGCGCATAAAAAAACACCCCCTATCAAATGACAGGGGGTGTTTCGAATAATGAGCTGGCGATGACTTACTCTCACATGGGTAACCCCACACTACCATCAGCGCTAAGAGGTTTCACTTCTGAGTTCGGGAAGGGATCAGGTGGTTCACTCTTGCTATGGTCGCCAGCACAACTGTTTATGGATACTTGCTAGGTCTTATTGAGATGCCTTGCTTTCTACCAAATAGAATTCATTAACAGGTTTTATTTGAGTTGAATATTGTCATACTAACGAGCTTATGAATCAAGCTGTTTTGCTGAATATCGAATCAATTGATCCTCACTTCTTTCGAAGTTCGTACAACAACTGTTTGGGTGTTGTATAGTCAAGCCTCACGAGCAATTAGTATTGGTCAGCTTCACATATCACTATGCTTCCACATCCAACCTATCAACGTCGTAGTCTTCAACGGCTCTTTAGGAGACATAAAGTCTCGGGGAAATCTTATCTTGAGGTAGGCTTCCCGCTTAGATGCTTTCAGCGGTTATCCCTTCCGAACATAGCTACCCGGCGATGCCACTGGCGTGACAACCGGTACACCAGAGGTTCGTCCACTCTGGTCCTCTCGTACTAGGAGCAGATCCTCTCAAATTTCCAACGCCCACGGTAGATAGGGACCGAACTGTCTCACGACGTTCTAAACCCAGCTCGCGTACCTCTTTAAATGGCGAACAGCCATACCCTTGGGACCTGCTTCAGCCCCAGGATGAGATGAGCCGACATCGAGGTGCCAAACACCGCCGTCGATATGAACTCTTGGGCGGTATCAGCCTGTTATCCCCAGAGTACCTTTTATCCGTTGAGCGATGGCCCTTCCATACAGAACCACCGGATCACTAAGACCTACTTTCGTACCTGCTCGACTTGTGGGTCTCGCAGTTAAGCGCGCTTTTGCCTTTATACTCTACGCGTGATTTCCGACCACGCTGAGCGCACCTTCGTACTCCTCCGTTACTCTTTAGGAGGAGACCGCCCCAGTCAAACTACCCACCAGACATGGTCCTCGTCCCGGATAACGGGACAGAGTTAGAACCTCAATATTACCAGGGTGGTATTTCAAGGACGGCTCCATCGCAACTAGCGTCGCGACTTCAAAGCCTCCCACCTATCCTACACAAGTAAGATCAAAGTTCAATGTCAAGCTGCAGTAAAGGTTCACGGGGTCTTTCCGTCTAGCCGCGGGTACACCGCATCTTCACGGCGAATTCGATTTCACTGAGTCTCTGCTGGAGACAGCGCCCCCATCATTATGCCATTCGTGCAGGTCGGAACTTACCCGACAAGGAATTTCGCTACCTTAGGACCGTTATAGTTACGGCCGCCGTTTACTGGGGCTTCGATCAAGAGCTTCGCTTACGCTAACCCCATCAATTAACCTTCCAGCACCGGGCAGGCATCACACCCTATACGTCCACTTTCGTGTTTGCAGAGTGCTATGTTTTTAATAAACAGTTGCAGGGGCCTGGTTTCTGAGGCTGTCGGCCGCTCAAGGAGCAAGTCCTATCACAGACAACAGCGTACCTTCTCCCGAAGTTACGGTACCATTTTGCCTAGTTCCTTCAGCAGAGTTCTCTCAAGCGCTTTGGTCTACTCGACCTGACCACCTGTGTCGGTTTCGGGTACGATTCCTGTGTAACTGAAGCTTAGAGACTTTTCCTGGAAGCATGGTATCAGCCACTTCACTGTACAAGTACAGCTTGCTATCAGTTCTCAGCATAGAGTACCCCGGATTTGCCTAAGATACATGCCTACAACCTTCCACCTGGACAACCAACGCCAGGCTGACTTAACCTTCTCCGTCCTCTCATCGCATTACACAGAAGTATTGGAATATTAACCAATTTCCCATCGACTACGCCTCTCGGCCTCGCCTTAGGGGTCGACTCACCCAGCCCCGATTAACGTTGGACTGGAACCCTTGGTCTTTCAGCGTGCGAGTTTTTCACTCGCATTGTCGTTACTCACGTCAGCATTCGCACTTCTGATACCTCCAGCAGACTTCTCAATCCACCTTCATCGGCTTACAGAACGCTCCCCTACCACGCATAATAAATTATGCATCCGCAGCTTCGGCATATAGTTTTAGCCCCGTTACATCTTCCGCGCAGGCCGACTCGACTAGTGAGCTATTACGCTTTCTTTAAAGGGTGGCTGCTTCTAAGCCAACCTCCTAGCTGTCTATGCCTTCCCACATCGTTTCCCACTTAACTATAATTTTGGGGCCTTAGCTGGCGGTCTGGATTGTTTTCCTCTTGACTACGGACGTTAGCACCCGCAGTCTGTCTCCCGGATAGTACTCATTGGTATTCGGAGTTTGCATCGGTTTGGTAAGTCGGGATGACCCCCTAGCCGAAACAGTGCTCTACCCCCAATGGTATTCGTCCGAGGCGCTACCTAAATAGCTTTCGGGGAGAACCAGCTATCACCAAGTTTGATTAGCCTTTCACCCCTATCCACAAGTCATCCCCTGGCTTTTCAACGACAGTGGGTTCGGTCCTCCAGTTAGTGTTACCCAACCTTCAACCTGCTCATGGATAGATCACCTGGTTTCGGGTCTATACCCAGCAACTAAACGCCCTATTAAGACTCGGTTTCCCTACGGCTCCCCTATTCGGTTAACCTTGCTACTGAATATAAGTCGCTGACCCATTATACAAAAGGTACGCAGTCACCGGACACAATGCCGGCTCCCACTGCTTGTATGCATGCGGTTTCAGGATCTATTTCACTCCCCTCACAGGGGTTCTTTTCGCCTTTCCCTCACGGTACTGGTTCACTATCGGTCAGTCAGGAGTATTTAGCCTTGGAGGATGGTCCCCCCATATTCAGACAAGGTTTCACGTGCCTCGCCCTACTCGACATCATCATATAAGCCCTTTCGTGTACAGGACTATCACCGTCTACGGTCGCACTTCCCAGAGCGTTCCACTAGAACTTATATGACTTAATGGGCTCTTCCCCTTTCGCTCGCCGCTACTGAGGGAATCTCAATTGATTTCTTTTCCTAAGGGTACTGAGATGTTTCACTTCCCCTCGTTCGCCTTGCAACACTATGTATTCATGTTGCAATACCTACCTTATGGTAAGTGGGTTTCCCCATTCAGACATCTCCGGATCACAGGATATTTGCCGCCTCCCCGGAGCTTTTCGCAGGCTATCACGTCTTTC